>CALAJO010000048.1 GCA_937922745.1 uncultured cyanobacterium | reverse complement strand
GTCGAACGGACGTTTGCCTGGATGGGAAAATTTAGAAAATTGGAAATCCGCTATGAACGATATGCCAAGTTCTATGAAGCCTTTTGGCAACTCGCTTCTGCCGTTCTGATTCTGAAGAGAATTACCGGATGAGTTCTACATTATTTCCGGAGGCGGGAATGACGGTATATTCCTGTCCGCAAATGGCGGTAACGATACGATAGACACCGGTAGCGGCGACGACTATTATGAAATTTCAGGAAATTGGGGCACACTTTCCATTATTGATGGTTCAGGCACCCGAGACATCATTTACTTCAGAAGTTCCAATGTCTCCAGCATGACGATTAATTTAACTTCCGGTACCGGGCACGAAGTCACCAACGGCACTAACACCATCAACTGGGCAGGCAACGCTATTGAGAAAATATCCGGTGGCACAGCGAATGATTTGATCTATGGGAATACAGGCAATAACACCCTCAGCGGCCGCGCTGGAAACGACACGCTGGATGGCGGCAGCGGCAACGATATTTATAATTATTATGATTCAAGCTGGGGAAGCGACTCACTCATTGACGGTTCTGGGACAGACACCATTGATTTTGAGCCTGGATTAAGCGCAAACCTAACTATCAATCTTACTTCCGGTGCTGGAAATGAGGTGGCCGATGGAACCAACGTTGCGAATTGGGCAGGTAGTATTATTGAAAATGTTCAGTCCAGCTCTGGAAACGATGTCATTTACGGCAGTTCGGTCGCAAACTCGGTTCTGGGCGGCGCCGGCCACGACAATATCTTTGGTAACGATGGCAACGATACGCTAGAGGGCGGCACCGGAAACGATACCATGTATGGCGGGAACGGCAACGATTCCATATCCGGCGGTAATGGCTTCAACGCGTATTACGGCGAAGCGGGCAATGATACTCTTGTAGGCGGCAGTTCCAGCGATACATATGGGTTTTCGGGTACCTTTGGCGCAGATACCATTATTGACATTGGCAGCAGTGATTATGTTGTGTTTGATACCGTTAGCGCCAACCTGGTCATCAACCTCAACTCTGGCACGGGCCATGAGGTTACCGATGGTACCAATACCGTTAATTGGGCCAGCAATGTCATTCCTTATGCGTATGGCGGAACAAGCCACGACGTCATTATTGGAAACAGCGATTTCAACTTCCTCCAGGGCAACGGCGGTAACGATACCCTGGATGGCGGCACCAATAACGACACGATGGATGGCGGATCCGGCAATGATATCTATTTGTTTAATGCCGGCTTTGGCAACGATAGCATTTCCGGTGACAGCGCAGGGCTGGATGCACTGGATTTACGAGCTGTGACCAACGCCTTAACCATTAATCTCGCTTCTTCAGGCGGGTCTGAGATTTCTGACGGCAGTAATAGCGTTAACTGGTCTGGAGATGTCATTGAATACGTCTACTCCGGCTCCGGGGCGGACTTGATTTACGGCAGCGCCGCGGGCAACATCCTGGAAGGCAACGGCGGCAACGACACCATGGACGGCGCAGGCGGCAGTGATATCTATAGCTGGAAGAACGGCTTTGGCAATGACACGGTGATTGACAGCGCCGGCACCGAAATGGCCTCGCTCTGGTATATGACGGTGAATGTGACGGTAAACCTGACCAGCGGGGCAGGGCACGAAATTACCGACGGGACGAACACGGTTAACTGGGCGGGCAGTATTATTGAGAATGCCCGCACCGGCTCCGGCAACGACAGCCTGATTGGGAACACGAATGGAAACAGCCTGGACGGCGGGGAAGGGCAGGATACCTTAGACGGCGGCCTGGGTGGGGACACCTACGCCTTCCGCCACAACTGGGGCCTGGATACGATTATTGATGCCGGCGGTTCGGATATGGTGGATCTGAGGGCGCTAAGCTACGGCATTACGATTAACCTGACCTCCGGCACGGGCAATGAGATCCAAAGCTACAACAGCCATGTCAACTGGGCAGGGGACGGAATTGAGCATGCCCTGGGCGGCTCCGGGCACGATCTGATCTTTGGCAACGGGGCCGGCAATATCCTCAACGGCGGGGGCGGCAACGACACCCTCGACGGCCAGGGCGGGAACGACACGTACACCTACAGCAACAGCTGGGGTGCGGATTCCATTATTGACTCAGCCGGGATTGAAAGCGTGGATATGCGCAGCGTGACCAACGCCTTAACCATTAACCTGGTGAGTGGTATTGGGCACGAGGTGACGGATGGCACCAATACTATTAACTGGGCCGATAGCGCAATAGAAAAGGCCCTGGGCGGCACCAGTAACGATGTAATCTACGGCAACGCCAACGATAACCTGTTGAACGGCCACTACGGCAATGACACCTTGATTGGCGGCTCGGGCGATGATATCTATGTGTACGACAACCATGCCTCCAGCGGCCAGGACGTGATTAATGACGCCTCCGGCCTGTTGGACAAGCTGGGCTTGAGCGGGTTTACCTTGGCCAGCGCCACGTGGACGGCAGTGGACGGGGCTGATGCCGACAGCTTCTTCGATAGCCTGTTGATTACCTTTAGCGGCGGCCGGAGCATCAGCATCCTCAACTACTTTGACAACACCACCACCAATCTCCACTTCCTCAATGCCGGGGCCGGGCATATCGAGCAAATTGTCTTCTCCGACGACTCGGACGTGGATCTTGCACAGATGAAGACCCTGCTGGGCGCCAACACCATCACGGGCACCGCCGCCGCGGAAAGCCTGACAGGTGGAAGTACCAGCGATTGGATTGACGGGCTTGGCGGCAATGACACCTTAAGTGGGGCTGGCGGGGATGACATCCTGGTGGGCGGAACCGGCAACGACTCCTTGGCAGGCGGCGCGGATAATGACACCTATCGTGACTTTATCGGCACTTTTGGCACGGATATTATTAACGATGCCTCCGGCTCAGCCGATATCCTGGACCTGAGCAATTACGCCCTGTCCGACGTAACCAGCTGGCAAGCCGTGGACGGGCCGGATCCGGCATCCAGGATCGACCGGCTGGTGATTAACTTCGCTGGCGGCAACTCGATTACCATCTTCAATTACTTTGATGACGCCAGTACCGATGAGGATCTCTGCGGCGCAGGCACCGGGCATATCGAAACCATTATCTTCTCTGATGACAGCAGTGTGGATCTGGCCCAAATCAAATCAATCATTCCGTAGCCCAATGCTCTAATCTTTATTCAAATTTTTCATGCAGCTTGACAAGCGGTTTGGATATGCTAATAATAATGAACCCTTAACAGAAACTGATGGAACCATGTTTTTAACCGCTTACAATTTCGCCGGTATGATGATGTGCCCTATGCTCCCCAGGAGGATAGGCTAAAGCGCTGTTAAAAACATTTTCTGCATAAGCATTACAGCAAACCGCCGACCTCCTACCAGGTCGGCGGTTTTGTTTTTAACTTTTTCTTACAACTCGAAAGGAACTTTCGATGAGAACACTCCCCCTCCCAACATCCTCCTCACCGACAACCTCATCCCTGAAACATCCACCGTTAAGGCCGCGTTTCCAGGCCGGCATCCTTAAACCGGAAGCGATACAAGGTTTGATCGTAGATACTTTAGGCATACTAGGCCCTAAGCTGGTGGTGGCCCGCGGCGATCTGAACCGAAAAGAAGAGTGGGCCCTGGAAGGCTTGGAAGATATTGCCTTTTACTTTGCCGTGCCGCTGGCCGGGCAGTATGCATTTGCCCCACTGTTTAAGCGGTTGGCTTCAAGCCTGGGACATAACTTGCCACAGCTTAGCATTGGCAAAGCCCTGACCACCGCTAACCAGAACAATCCGTTTTTACTGGGGGCCAAAGCCAGCACCTTGTTGGCCACCATTGCCGTGGCCGCAGGGCTGGAGTATATGGTGCCGCACATCAAGAACGTGATTACAGCCAAAGCTTATAACACCAAAAACTTTACAGCGGTTGCCAACCTGGAAACAGCCCGAACCGAAGTGAAAAAGGGCGAGGTTGATCCGGTACAGAAAGCCAGAAAGCGAGTCGTCCCCGTCATCGCGACCATGGCCGGACTCATCGGGGCGGCAACGCTACTACCCGCCCTGGTGATAAAAAATGGAGGCCTTCGGCAAGCGGCAAATTTCTTTGTGAAACACTTCGATTTCGGGCGCTCCAGCGCGTTCGACATGTCTAAACCCATCCTGGCGATTCTGGCACTGGTGGGACTTGGCGGCTACATGGACGCCGCCCGCAGCAAGCTGGAATTAAAGGAAGTCGCCACCCGCGTGGCCGTGTTTACCATCCCGTATTATTTATTTGGCAAGGAACTGGTTGGAAACGCCCTGGCTCGCATTCTTCAAAATCAATTTGTGAAGGAAGGTGGAAAACGCATCCGGATTAAGCAACTGGTACCGTTTTTGGATGCCAAGCTGCCCAAAACCTCCTTCCTGGATTTTAACAAGGTCATCAGCGATGTAGATTTGGTGCAGAAGCTGGACAAGCTGAGGCTCTCGGCAGCAGTCAAATCCGCCATTATCGGAAAGCACCAGTTTCTCAACTATGCCAAGTTTGGTTTAAGCGCCTTGATTGTTGGCGTACTGGCCAATTTGGTGGCTTACCACCAAACCCGTAAAAGCCACGAAAAAGAACAGCAGCTTACCTTTGCTGGCCAGCAGGAAAAACCATCCCCCGCACGCCCCATAACAAAGCAAGCTAATACTTTGCCAGCTTTCAAGGCTTATTCTCCCCAAGCCTCCGTTTCTGCCACGATATTTCAAAGCCCAGCCAATCCATTTCAGGTAGCCTATTCTGTTTAATTGATATCCTGGACGCACTAAAACGTATTCAGCGGTTTTTATATGGGCATCGGTCACAAGCGCCATAGATGATTCTCGATGTCTATCAATCGATTCCAAGCGATTCACTCACCACCGAATGTTTCTCATCTGCCAGCCTTACAGGACCGTCGGGCTGTCCAGAAGAACCGGGCAATTCAGTTTCAAAAGGCCTCGCCGGAAGAGATAGCGTTGCAAACGGCCAAACCTGCCGACGTGGACAAAGTAAAACAGCTGAGCTGGAAAACTTTTTATGCGAACAAAGCGCTTCCAAAGCCAAAAACCTGCATGGAATTGGTTTTAAACCTGTTTAAACTCCATCAGTGGGTTCGGCAGTGGGTTAATCAGTACCTGACTAAACGGGTGATGCACGTGTATAGCAATGCCGTACTTGCCCATCCTCAAGGGCAGATCAATTTGGCGAAAAACGGATCGGATGTGGTGGGTTGTGTGTTTTTAAGCCCGTTTGCCCTGGGCGATTGGAAAGGAAAAAACTTTAACGGTCAGGGCTGGATAACGGACTTTGCAATTGACGAACAGTGGCGTGGCAAGGGCTTGGGCAAAAAGCTGCTCCAAAAAACCCTGGCCGATGCACGCCGTCTTGGTTATAAACGGATTTTCCTGGATACGGATAATCCCGTTGCAAAAGATTTGTATATCAAGCACGGCGGGTTTGTCCCGTGCGATATCAATGACACCTGGATGGCTCCGCATATCAAAAAATACAAATTACGCGAGCAATTCCAGGACACCGTCTATCTCGTGAAAAATTTAGAGTAGTTTATATTTTTTAAATTTTTCAGCACGCAATTCGACTCATTTACTTGTTTTTATTTTAAAGAGCGAAGAGAGTTGGAGGAAGGCCTATGTCCAGCCGTATGGAGCAACGTAAGCTGAAACGATGCAAACATCTATCCTCGAAGTTATCAAAAGCCCATTTGCAATATTATCAACTCTCTACGGTTAAACCAGAAGCAAGCCACCCTGCTAGCTTGCTGACTCAGCAACTAGAAACCATCCTTCAGGAAAATGATCTGGCATCGCAACAACTCAAGTCTATGGTGATGGTTTTATCCAGCTTGGAGCCCCGTTCTCCAACCGCTTTGGCTCTTGCAGGGCGCATTCAGGCATTAAAACAACAAAATCCGCATCTTCCGCCTGCGGTAATGAGTATCATCAATGCAGTCCAATCTTCTTTGGTCGAGAACAATATTCTGTCCGTACAGCAGATGTTGAATACATTGGCACCAGACTCAACGCAAGCAGTATCACTCCAAGAAAAGCTTCATACCTTGCTTCAAGTTAAACGCCAATTACAGCAAGCCTAGCCCTTATTATTTGGAGAAATGCCTTAATAAAACCGGGATATTCTGACCGGAACCCATAATTGCATCGCTTGGAACTTGCCTGGCCTGAAAACGGGGGCTGGGCAAGCTGGCCACTTCGCTGATAAAGTCCTTGGCCGTGTTGACCGGGACGGCAAAACCGATGCCGATATTCGTCCGGCGCCCTTCCGGATTGAAGATGGACTGGTTAATCCCGATGATTTCGCCGTTGGTGTTAAGCAAAGGCCCGCCGGAATTACCAGGATTAATGGAGGCGTCGGTCTGGATGCGATTTTTTTCTTTATCCAGGCGGCTGATAATGCCGAGCGTTAACGTTCTCTCAAACCCATATGGGTTGCCAATCGCAAGTACTTTTTGCCCCACCTTAACCGTTTGTGAATTTCCCATCGGGACATACGGCAAGGGTTTGTTGGCTTTTGCCTTGAGAATCGCCAAATCCGATTGCTGGCCCACACGCGCTAAAACCTGGGCCGGAAATTCCTCACCGGACTCGGTGGTAATGGTGGCGGAATTGGCATCGCCCACCACATGGCTGGAGGTAAGAATAATGCCGCTGGCATCGATGATGGTGCCTGCGCCGCTGGAGGGCCCTTCAATCGTCATTACGGTAATCGTTACCACAGCGGGCGCCGCTTTTTCGTAAATACTAATATTGTTAATTTCCTCGTTATCCAGTGCCCACGCTGGATGGGAGAGTCCCGCATTGATGCTGAACATGGCAAGCATTAGTAATAAACATAATGCCGGGATGTGTTTAGCGTTGAGCATTGATAATTGAACCCCTTCGTTTTGGCCGGACAGCGCAAGCGGCACTCAATAGGATAATTAACATAAGCACGATAGAGAAAGAAGAGATCGCCCTTCAAGTATTTCAAAATGTAAAGTGAGTATCCCATCAAAAAATTACATTTTGGCACTGTGAGACGATGGCTCTAATAATCCCACAAGTCAATGCTATGTATTTAGCAGTATATGGCATCCGACTTTCCATGGAATTGCCCAATCGAATAGTCGTTTAAGCAAGGCTTACCCCCAGCAGCCTTATATCATCTTGGCTAGCCTATGTCTCTGATGACACTACACGGTGAATTGATTACAGTGTTGACCAAAATTAAAAGACAATTTTTCTGGATGTAAGAGAAGTACTGAAACAGAAGAAAGGGTTTTGACGATGATTGCGAACCAAATTGCCAAGAAAAGCGCCAGCCTGGTTCTTGCCGGGATGATGTTATCGATGTCTGTACCGCTGGCATTTGCCCAGACACAGCAAAATACCCAGTACTACCAGCAAACGCAACAATCCCAAACAGATACCTATGGTACTCCTAGCAGCACCTATGGCTCCACTTCCACCTATAGCTCCACCAGCACACAGCAACGCACCTATACCATCCCTGCCGGAACCAGCCTGACCATCCGCACGGTTGGCAATGCGCCCACGGCCGTTGGCAGCGAGTATATGGGGCAGATTGTAAACCCGGTTACCGTTAACGGGGTTACTGTTATCCCGGCTGGCAGCCAGGTACGGGGCAGTGTTGTAGGCGTTAACAGCAATAATACCGTCGATGTCCAGCTTGAGGAAGTTAGCGCTTCCAACGGCCAGGCCATTCCGATCAGCTCCAGAATGACCGTTAACACCTTGGAAGCCCGTGTACAACAAACCGGCGGAAGCAACTTCTATCCTTCCATAAGCTGGGGCAGAAGACAAACCTCCCCGGGTGGCAAAGTGGTTGCCGGCACGTTGGGCGGTGCAGCCTTTGGTGCGGCGACCGGCGCATTGACCGGCGTGATCATTCCCTCTGTTTACCGGGATGATATGAACTTTAACGAAGGCACCGGCGCGCTTCGTGGCGCAATATGGGGCACTGCCGTTGGCGCAGGTCTCGGTCTGGTTTCCGGTCTTGTTGCTGCCGCTTCCGACCGGAATGCAACCAACGTGACCACCACCACCAGCACGCAGGTTGCCAACCCACGCACAAATATTGTCACCGGCTCCCTGGAAGAGATTCCGGTCGCCTACTCTACCGGCGGCACCGTTTCGGCCACCCAGCAATATACCATTATTCTGGATCAGCCCATTACGGTCTCCCTTTAATCCATTTGACCGAAAGCTCCTTGGCCTTGTCTAAGGAGCTTTCGGCTTATTAAGCTTTATATTTGAAAAAAGAGGAGAGAAAGACATGAGAGGAATGAAAGTAAGCGGCTTGGCATTGAGCCTGGCGCTGGCAGGACAACTGGTCGCACCTGCATTTGCCTTGGATGAGCCCTATACGTCCATCACGACTAAACGTCGGGTTGAGACGCAGCAAACGGTTGCCCCTAATAACAATCCCCCTTCCACCGTGACCACCGATGTCCAACAGACTTTACAAAGCGACCAGACCGGCACAACCACGGAATACACGTCCCGGACGAAATCCCTGATGATACCGACGAATACCGTTTTGTCTATCAAGCTGGATCAAGGACTGGATTCCGACACGACCCAAAAGGGTGAACCCGTTTCCGCAACCGTTCAGGAGCCTATTTATATCGGGCCATACCTGGTGATTCCGGCCGGCTCGCGTATTGGAGGGGCCGTAACGCATGTCAACAACCGCCATTCCAATAACGGTGAACACCCTTATATTGTTGTTGGATTTAACACGTTAAAACGTCCCAATGAAAATGTGATTCACCCGTTTGCAGGCTCACTGGTTGCGTACAAAACCGGCTTACGCGGCCAGGACTACGTTTGGGCGTTGCCTAACAAAGCCGACAAACGAAAATCCACAATGAAAAGCACCCTTGGTGGCGCAGTTTCCGGCTTGATGATTAATCCTATCTTCGGGCCGCTCGTTGGCGGCGCTGCGGGATTCTTTAAAAACTCCCTGACTGATCGGATTGCGCGAACCGGGGATGTTGAGATCAAAGCAAACCAGGCCGTGCCTATCTCCATTGAGCAAGCCATCAGCTTGCCGGTTGAGGAGCGTGTCGCCATAGAAAGCACTGCTCCCGTCCCGGCGGCCACGGAGCAGCAAACCATTGAACATGAAGCCTCGTTTCAGCAGTTCACAACCACCCCCTTGTCGCCAAAAAGTGGCAAAGCGCCAGAAAACTTCCGAATCGAAGAAGTCATCAAGTAAAACGATGCTTGCATTAAAAAACCGCTCGTCTTACGGCGAGCGGTTTTTGCGTTAAAGGTAAAGATGCTAAATGCCCAAGCTGTCTAATACCGCTGCCATGGGCTTCTTCAGCCCGATGAACATGGGGGTGTCTCGATGGGTATAACGGCTGGCTTCGGTTTCGCGCAGCTTCATCACCAGGCGAACAAACTCCTGCAAGGAATCGCCATCGAACGCCACGACAAAATCCTGGTCATCAATCCCGAAAGAGTATGCAGTGTTAATCGTAATCGCAGGGAATTCATGGCCCACATCAATATGTTCTTTCATAATCCGCATCCGCTCCGGGAAGGGCAGTAAATACCAATCGCGGGTTTTAACGAACGGATAGATAAAGAGATAAGGTTTTTCCCCTTCAATCAATTGCGGCGGATGCTGGTGATCTCGCGTATATTCCGATTCCTTGCTGACGGCCACAAAGTTATGGGACTGTTTCAGGTAGCGGCCCAGCTTGGTTCTCGCCATGGCCGTGGCGAACTCGTGAATCGGCTCCACCTCCTTGGCAATATTCCAGAAGAAAAAGTCGGCATCCTCACGCAGGCCAAAGGTGGTGTAAGTCCGAACCCACATAATTTCCTGGAAGCGGGTAACTACCGAAACGAACTCCTCCTTAGCCGCCTTCTGGTCGGCTTCAGGCAGGTGCCGGAAAGCCGGATCCAACTGATAAAACGTGTAACTGGTTACCATATTCAACGGCATATTGCCGTGCTTGGCTTCTCCCTGAGTGCCTTCCTGGGGCTTGTGTGCCGTCGTATCCACGGGTGCGCTAGACATTGCGAAACAACTCCTTTTCTTGCGTCAAACAAAACCTTGCAGCAACAGGATAACGATAACGCAGGTAAAAGAAAAGGGATGAAGAAGCTTAATGACCCTCTCGAACAGAACGTTGTTTTTTAAAACTGTTCACAAAATGGCACGGAAAATAAAAAAAATGTGTTCATGCTTATATCAAACGGTTCTCTTCAGGATAGGATAATCACCTTTTAGGTTGTAGTGATGGGAGTATTTATTTGATGAAACGTCATTCCGTGGAAAGTAATAAAAAACGCAAGTTCGTTACCGATAAGCATTTTGTACCGTATACCAAGCCAAAAATGGTTAATGCCGCACACGAAATGTTGTGCGACGAGAATATTTCCGAAGAAGCATTTTTGGGCGCGCAAGGCGTTTTACTTCTCAACGGCCTGCTTTAAATCCTTTTTAGATCCAGACAAAAAGATGGCTGCTTAAAAGCCATCTTTTTTCAGTTGATATGGGTGCTGGCATACTATGACTCAAAACAGAATAGGCGACGCTTTGTTAAGCCGCATCCGGCTGCCGGGTTAAGACCTTGGCCCCTGTCTTGGTGACGACCAGCGTATGCTCATACTGGGCGGTCAGGTAAGGAGAAGGCGTCAACAAAGTCCATCCATCATCGGACTCCTCAACCTGCCAGGCACCCGTTGATAAAAACGGCTCAATGGTAATAACCATGCCATCTTCCAACTTTCGCTTGTCGTCCTTGTCATAGTAAGACGGAATAAAACGCGGCTCCTCATGAAGGGCGCCGCCGGTTCCGTGGCTACCCAGATTGAGAATTACGGTATAACCGGACTGACGAGCAACGGATTCAATCGCCTCCCCAATCACGTTTAAGGGCAACCCCGCGCGGACAGAGGCAATCGCTTTTTTGAGCGCTTTCTTCGTGGCATTGCACAAGGCCTGCTTTTGGGTGTCGATCGGCGGCACCAGGAATGTTGCCCCCATATCCGCAAAAAAGCCATCCAATTCCGCAGAAACATCGATATTTACCATATCCCCAGGTTGGATAATCCGCTCCGAGGGGATTCCGTGGGCCGCTTCGTTGTTAATGCTGATACACGTTGCGCCAGGGAAATTGTACGTTAATATCGGCGCAGAGCGCGCCCCGAAGGCAGCCAGTCTTTCCCGACCCAAATCATCCAAGGCCCTGGTTGTCATACCCGGGGTTAACTGCTTGCCCATAAAGTCCAGAACATCCGACACGATATTCGCAATGCGTCGAAGCGCCTCTAACTGTTCTGCATTCTCAATCGTCATAGCCGATGTCCTTTTTCATGAATCCGTTTCACTTATTTTTCGGTTATCTTGCTTCAATCTTCAGGGCTCCCCTCAACCGCGCTTGACCCTTTCTTTTCTTCTTCATACTTATTGTTTTGATTACCCACAGACTGCATATTGGCAGGCGGGGCATTGCAAACAGCCTTCCATCACCTGCAAGGGCTGTTTGCATTCCGGGCAATGCTGGCTGTCAATCACCTCTGCGACCATAATGCGTTCCACCTTCATCGGCTGAAGCTGTCGGCTATTGTTACGATACACCGTAATACCCTTTAAGCCCAAGTCGTAGGCCAGCCTGTAGGTTTCCTTAATCTGCTCCGGCCCCGCCGACTCGGCAAAGTTGATGGTTTTACTGACGGCATTATCGCTGTATTTCTGGAATGCCGCCTGCATGCGCACATGCCAGCGCGGCTCGATTTCCGAAGCAACCACAAACAACCGTCGAATCGGCTCCGGAATATCAGTACGATACTGAATGCCACCCGTATTACAAATTTCCTTCATTAACCGTTCAGAATACAACCCTTCTGCCTGGAGCGCTTGCTCTAATGCCCGATTGACTTCCATCAAGCGCGTGTTTTCCATAATGTTTCGGGTAAAGGCCAGCGCAAACAACGGCTCAATCCCGCCGGAAGCCCCGGCAATAATGCTGATGGTGCCCGTTGGGGCCAGGCATGTGGTGGTTGCATTCCGCAGCCCTTTTGCCGTAATCGCCTTATCCAGTTCTTCCCAGGCATTGGGCGGCAACTGGGCAGATGCCCTATGATCGTGCTTCTGGCTAAACCAGTTCCCTTTGACATACTCACTCTGGGAGAAAAACGGGAATGCGCCGCGTTCCTGCGCCAGTTCCATCGACTTGATTTTGGAATGGTAGTTGATAAAAGCCATCACATCCTGGGCAAGCGCAATCGCCTGCTCCGAGTTATACGAAATGCCCAACTGAATGAGAATATCGGCCCAGCCCATCAGTCCCAGGCCTATTTTTCGGTTCCCTTCCACCATCCGGCGAATGGGCTCAACCGGATAGGTGTTTTGGGAAATTACATTATCCAGAAAATGCACACTCTGGTGGATAACCTGGCGAAAACGCTCCCAGTCCATTTCCCATTGCCCAGTCGCCGTCGTTCGCAGCATATTGTTAAGGTTAATCGACCCCAGGTTGCAGGCTTCGTAAGGCAGTAACGGCACTTCTCCGCATGGGTTTGTCGCCTCCATCGCCGCAATAACGGGGGTCACGTTGTCCGCATTAATCCGGTCGATAAAGATCAAGCCTGGCTCGCCGGTTTGCCAGGCGCTCATCACAATCTTCTCCATCAAAGCCCGGGCTGACACCGAACGAACCGGCTGCTGCGTCTTCGGGTGAACCAGCTCGAACATCCCGTCGGACTGCACTGCTTGCATAAACGTATCCGTGACAGCCACCGAGATATTGAAATTCGTGAGCCTGGCCAGATCGTTTTTTACGGTAATAAACTCCTCAATATCGGGGTGGTCAATCCGCAATATGCCCATATTCGCCCCACGACGGGTGCCGCCCTGCTTCACGGCCTCGGTCGCAGCGTTATAAATCTCCATAAAGGAAATCGGCCCGGATGTGACGCCGGAAGTGTACGCCAATCGATCCCCTTTGGGCCTGAGCCGGGAGAAGGAAAACCCAGTCCCTCCGCCACTCTGGTGAATCAAGGCCGTATGCTTCAGGGTCTCAAATATCCCTTCCAGCGAATCTTCCACCGGCAGCACAAAGCACGCGGATAATTGCGCGTTGGGTTTCCCGGCATTCATCAGCGTGGGGCTGTTGGGCAGGAATGACAGCGAGGCCATCAGCTCGTAAAAATTTTCTTCCGTCTGGGCCACTGCTTGCGGCGATTTGCCATACCGCGAGTCTCCCTGGGCCACAAATCGCGCAACCCGTCGAAATAGCGCTTCCGGTGTTTCCGCAATCGCGCCAGAGGCATCGCGGATAAGATAGCGTTTTTCCAGCACCGCTTTGGCATTTTCGGTTAAATTTAAAGTCATCAGGCACGCTGCACCGGGTTACTGCATACCCTTTTATTGTAGCGCCAGTTCCGCTTCTCTTAAAGCCCGTTAACGGGGTAAATTGTAACAGCGGCCGGATTCCAGCGGACAAAGGATTGGTTCGAGCCGTTTGGATTTGCTACAATATGAAAATTCCCTGGGCAGATGGCGGAATGGTAGACGCGCTGGTCTTAGGAACCAGTGAAGCGATTCGTGCAGGTTCGAGTCCTGTTCTGCCCACCACTTTTGTAATACAAAAAGTCTTTTTTAGCTCCCATAAGTTTGATTGGTAAGTTCGCAGCTTATCAAGAATCTCCATCCATTTATTATGGGTGTTTTATTTTTAATATAAACGGTTTACTGGATGCAGGAGTGCAATGATCACAGGTTGCAAAAACTTCAAGTTGCCTATCATCCAGCCATTTGAATGTTGCACTCGTCCCTTGTCTTCCGAAGTAAATGATTTGTGCTTGCCTACCTTTCCCCTCAATCACAATGTAAGGATGAACATCAAAAAAACCTCTTGTATATAGAACAGCCTGATATGCACCACTCGGAGCCGTCTTAACTATACTTTGACTTTCTGGTAACATTCCTGCACCAAGCGTAATATGAAACTGAACAAAGCAAAATAAGATGAGCAATACGATTGAGGTTGCAATTCTAAACCACCAACGTTTAGTGCAAAACAATAGAGCAACCAGGCAAGCCAGCATTAAAATAAATAATACAGTCTGTATGTGATACACCCAGTCACAATAGCGATCGCACCTATATGAGAGATTATATAAAAACTCAAAAGGTTTAACGACATTTAGGAATAAGCATATAACGAATATGCCTATGAACCACCATCTGAATTGTGTCATTTCATGAAAGAACTCAATTAGGTTTTTAAAAGTTATTTTATTATAACAAGCGTATGCTTATGCTACTTACTGTATCCATATAACATTTTGCTCTGTGATGAAAAAAGTTTTTTAAGCTCGTTAAAGATTCTCTACCTCAAAGAGAGAATTTGATTTTTAAGAAAAATAAGTACTCAAATTAGCGTTTATTGGAATGTTACTAGCCGATTACTTTGATTTAAGCAGGCAGTTTGAAGGTAAAAGTTGAGCCTTTATTGACTACGCTTTCAACTGAGATGCGACCACCTTGTACTTCAACCAAACGCTTGGTAAGGCTAAGCCCTAAGCCAGTCCCCTCTTGAGGTGTTCGCGAGAGATCCTCCCCCACTCGGTAAAACTCTTCAAAAATGTTTGTCAGCTTATCGCTGGCAATTCCAATGCCGGTGTCTTCCACAGTGCAAACAACCCAGCGCTTATCATCGGTTTTGCTGAGGTTAATATTTACTTCGCCACCATCGTGATTATACTTAATCGCGTTACTGATTAGATTAATTAGAATCTGTTGAAACCGCTTGGGATCAGTGTGCATCCCACCAATATCAGGTTGTAAGCAATATTGCAGTTTAATATTTTTCTTCCGTGCTTGATCTAAGACAATGGATTTAACTTTTTCCACAAGTAACTCAATCATTACGAATTCAGGTGCGAGCTGTATCTTACCCGCCTCAATTTTTGAGATGTCTAATATGTCATTAATCAAGGCTAATAAATGCTTTCCAGCCAAATCAACATTTTCCAGATAGCGTGCTTGCTTCTCCGTCAGCTCTCCTGCCATCCCTTGAATGAGCATTTCGGTATATCCATTAATCGAATTAAGCGGGGTCCGTATTTCGTGAGCCATATGAGATAAAGCCTGAGTCTTTCGCTGGTTAGCCAATTCAGCCTGCCCTTTTAATGCATAGGCTTCTTCTTGGGCTTGTCGTGCTTCTTCCTCGCGCTGCTTAATCTGTTGCTCATATTCCTTTTGCTGGGTAATATTGGTGATCATCCCTGTCATTCTAAGTGGGCGTTGCTCCTCATCCAGAATTGTCTTACCTCGGCATAAGCAATATAGATAGTTTTCTTGTGCATTTTTAATACGAAACGTATCTTCAAATGGCTGGTTATGGGTTAAAGCTTCCTCGACAGCTTGTACTAAACGATGCTGATCATCAGGATGTACGAGTTCAAAAAGCACGTCATTTGGGAAAATGTTCCTCTTATTTAGACCGAGCATCTGAAAGAAACGACCGTTCCAATAAGTTTCATTCGTTTTTATATTCCAGTCCCAAATCCCGTCGTTGGAAGCTTCAATGATAAGACGGTAACGCATCTCAGCCATTTCCGCCTTTTCAAGAGCGTGATTTGTGATTTTTATAATTTCCTCTAACTGAGATTGAGCAAACTTTGCCTCTTCAAGGGCACTCTCTGCTTTTTCTTTTGCGCCCCAGGCTTCTTGGGCTATTTGCTCAGCTTTATATTGCTCTTTTTCGCTATAAGTACGAGCCGTTTCGGCGGTGCTTCTCGCCTCTTCTGCGACATTTCGTGCATGTTCTGCACGGTTTCTAGCTTCTTCTGCTTTCTCACGCGCCTGCACTCCGTAAGAGATTGCTTCCCTGGCCTCTTTTAAAGCAAACCCCGCTTGTTGGATAGAAGACTTGTCTTTATTTTGAGCTGCTTCGGTATTAGCAAACGCAGTTTTAGCATCTTTAATAGCTTCATCAGCTCTATCAGTCGCTTTCGCTGCGTACTGTTCTGCCTGATCGGCAGATTGATCTGCATCTTTAGCTTCCTGCTGAGCTGTTATGGCTTGCTCTGAAGCAATCACAGCATCATTGTTAGACATTCGACATCTCTCCCCAAATTATCTAGAACTCATCCGGTAATTTTCTGATAAGATGCTGTGGTTGTGATTGAGAGTTGGAGGCGAATAGGGATGGGTTGGAAGAATTTATCAGACACAGAGTGGGCGTTAATCGAGCCTCATCTTCCCAAACAAAAGCGA
>CALAJO010000047.1 GCA_937922745.1 uncultured cyanobacterium | reverse complement strand
GGCCCTCTCCTATGGGGCCAAAGTTGGCCTGAAACGGATACAGAAGCCTGCGTACCTGTTTCCATTCCTGCTGATGCTGGTGGGCTTGTGCCTTTACCCGGCCTTCCTGGGCGTGCAGTTTGGCGATGTGCTGTTGTACTTCAAGATGCATGCGACCTATCGGGGTCAGGTGCCTGTTACGAAGATTGCCGCCCTGGCGCTCTGGTTCGTGATGATCCTGGTATTCTTCGCCCAGGCGCCGTTTTTGCAGAAGCACAGGCCGGAGCTATTGAAACGGATGGGCAAGTGGATCCTGGCTGCCATTCTGGTGGGCGTAGCTTGTTTTTACGCTGCTTCGTTGTATGGGTTGCTGCTGCCCTCCGGTTTGATTGACGCCTTGCATGCCAAAATCCCTGTGAATGAAATCCCCGTGCTGTTTGCGACGGCCTTTGGCCTAACGGTGTTTGCCTTATTCCAGCACCGGGTGCCCGTGGAATACCGGGTTTACAGCATCCTTAGCCTGTATCCGTTGCTGTTTTCCGGGACATTCTTTAGTAATCATCGATACATTGCGGTGATATTCCCCCTTTTCTGGATGCTGGCCATAGGGCTGGAAAATCGTCCGCTGCTCCGGTATGGGACGTATGGCCTGATGGCGTTGCTGCTGTTTGGCTTGAGCGTCCTGTTCCTGAACATGGGTTGGTTGTTCCTGTTTTAACCGAACGAAGCCATTTTGGTTTTGCCGGATTAAAAAATGAGAAAACAAACCCATTTTTGCTTTGTATTTGCCAAAACTGCACGAACGAACCCATTTGTGTGCATTTGGTGTGCGGAAAGCCCAAACACGACTGGGTGTTTGGGTAGGGTAAGCACCCCAGCCCCTATAGGCTGAGGAGCGGATGGAAGGCATCGTCCCTTGGTGGTTTGTGCCGATGCCTGATTGGGATGCAGGTTCCTGGTTCTTCGTTCGACCTGGCCCGAACCTGGGCTGTCATCCGCAAGTGGCGACAATGGGGTCGCCTAACCTGCTTATTCCCGTAACGTAGGCGCTTTAAACGGCCTCCCGGCAGGTTTAAGGAAATATTAATATTTGGGCGACATTATTTTAGAAGCGTGTTGCTTAACCCTTGCCTGGAGAGAAGGCGTTGCCCTGGGATTTTCCCAAACGCTGGCTTTATCTTGTTTTCAACGCCTTTGGCCTTTATCCGCCGCGAAATGCGGGTTGTTTGACGAATGGTCACTTCGAGGCAGATTTAATGCTCGACGGGAAGACATGGAACGCGTTAAATAGGGAGAGTCGTATTTGCGTGTAAAATCAGGATGGCGGATATGTGGCAGTTTTTACGGCAGAGTTTTGGCAGGCACGTCTGGATTTGGCTGGCTGTCCTGCTGGCCGGGCTGATCGTATTGTTCTCCCCAAGCCCTTTTTCCCGGGGACAGGAAGCGCCTGCTGGCCATAATACCGGCCAAAAGGTATACCTGCTCCAAATCGATGCGGAAATGATTTCCGCCATCACGGCCCAGTATATCGAGCAGGGCATTGCCACCGCGGATAAAAACCAGGCCGAGGCCGTCATCATCCAGTTGGATACGCCGGGCGGGCTGTTAACCTCCACCCACACCATCGTCAAAACCATTCTGAACGCCCCGGTGCCGGTGATTGTTTATGTCGCGCCTGCGGGCGCACGCGCCGGATCGGCCGGCGTGTTCATTACCATGGCTTCCCATGTGGCGGCCATGGCCCCCTCAACGCGCATTGGGGCAGCCCATCCGGTTGATGTGGGCGGCAACTGGCCGGATGAGAATGAGGGCCAGAGAAACAAAGCCCAGCCTGGCGGCAACCAGAAAGCCATGTCCCAGAAGATTTTAAACGACACCGTCGCGGGCATTCGCGCCATTGCCAAGGCGCGCGGCCGCAACGAAGCCTGGGCGGTGAGGGCGGTGACGGAAAGCGTTTCCATTACGGAAGAAGAAGCATTGAAGGAAAACGTCATCGACCTGGTGGCGACCGATGTGACCGACCTGTTGCGCAAGGCCGATGGCCGGACCGTTGTGGTGGATGGCGCCCGGCAAACCCTTCAGCTTCAGTCCGCACAGTTGGTAGAGTACGCGTTTACGCCACGGCAGCAATTCCTGGCCATCCTCACCAACCCGTTGCTGGCCTATTTCCTGTTGATGATCGGGTTCTACGGGCTTCTCTTCGAAGTGACCCATCCCGGTTTCGGGTTGCCGGGCATCGCCGGGGGGATCTGCCTTATCCTGGCGCTCATCGGCATGCAGGCCATGTCCATCAATATGGCCGGGCTGGGATTCATCGCGCTGGGCCTGGCGCTGTTTATTGTGGAAGTGTTTACGCCTACCTTTGGCGCCCTGTTTTTGGGTGGCCTGGTGTGCCTGGTGCTGGGCACGCTGTTTATTTACCAAACCGGCGAGCCTTACCTGCTGGGAATGGTGCCTTACATTGTTACCCTTTCGCTCATCATCGGCGCATTGACCGGCCTGTTGCTCTGGAAAGTCTTCAAGATACAGCGGGTTAAGGCCAAAAACCCCTTCGAAAAGCTGGTTGGGGAAGTGGGCATAGTCGTTGTCCCCATCGAGCCCAACCGCACGGAAGGCAAGGTTCGCGTCTACGGCGAAATCTGGACTGCCGTCTCGGATGTCCAGATAGCCGAGCAGTCTCGGATTGTGGTGACGGCGGTGGAAGAGGTCGGAACCATACAGTTACACGTCAAACCGTTTGTTCAGGAGGATTAGAAAATGGAATTCCTAATGCTGTTATCTCCCCTGGTGATCTTCGCCATCGTGGTCGTGGGATTTTTTCTCATCAGCTGGGTGCGCGTACTCAGCGAGTATGAGCGCGGCGTCGTGTTCCGCCTGGGGCGGATTATGCATGAGCCGTACGGCCCTGGCTTGATATTGCTCCTTGCCCCGCCGTTTATCGATCGCATGGTCAAGATGGATCTTCGGACCGTGACGCTGGACGTGCCGCCGCAGGACGTTATTACCCGCGATAACGTGTCTATCAAGGTTAACGCCGTGGTTTACTACCGGGTGATGGATCCGATCAAAGCCGTGACGGAGATTGAGAACTTCCACTATGCGACGTCGCAAATGGCGCAAACCACGCTTCGCAGCATCGTCGGCCAGGAAGAACTGGACGGGGTGCTTGCCGAACGGGATCGCATCAGCCACCAGATTCAGACCATTCTGGACAACCAGACGGAGCCCTGGGGAATCAAGGTGTCCAACGTGGAGATCAAGAACGTGGATCTGCCGGGAGATATGCAGCGCGCCATGGCTCGCCAGGCAGAAGCCGAGCGGGAACGCCGCGCCAAGGTTATCGGTGCGGAAGGGGAATTCCAGGCGGCGGAAAAGCTGGTACAAGCGGCACAGATGATGCAATCGCACCCGATGGCGCTGCAAATGCGCTATCTGCAAACCATGGTGGAAATCGGTACGGAAAAGAACACCACGATCTTTTTCCCCGTGCCGATTGATATGATTCAAAGCCTGATGAAAAAATAGGCGCCCAGCCACTACCATCTCGTGGAATAGCGCAGCCCTATGCTGTTGTAGTAAACTAATGCTGTGCATAGCGGATAGGGGAGACGATGATGAGCGTGGCGGCGCAATATGATGTGATTATCCTAGGGGCGGGGCCCGCAGGCTTTACAGCCGGGATTTACCTGGGACGCTTTATGTTTAAAACCCTTCTCCTGGATTTTATCCCGGCGCCGCATGAGGCCGATGATATTGAAGGCGTTCGCAGCACCGTGCATGGCAAGTACATGAACGTGCCCGGCTTCCCGGAGGGCATCGAGCGCCAGGAATTAAAGTGGAAAGGCATCCACCAGGCCCAGAACGCCGGATGCGATTACCGTATCGATCGCGTAACGGCTATCACCCGCCATCCCAAACATTTTACCGTCCAGTGCGATGCGGGCGAGTATACCACCACGGCCATCGTCTTTGCCCTGGGCGCACAGGATATCTGGCTGGAATTGCCGGGACTCGACCGTTTTATCGGCAAAAGCGCCTTCTGGTCCGTGGAATCCAACGGCAAGGAGGCAATGCGCCGCCCTGCCGTCATCATCGGGCACGATGACCATGCGGCCATGGAAGCCGTGCGTTTGAAAACGGCCTTTACGGATGAAGTGAGCCTGCTGACCCACGCCCAGCCCACCCAATGGTCGGATGAGATGCGGGGGATCCTTTCCCATTTGGGAATCCCGGTAGTGGAAAAACGCATCAAAATCCTGGCCGGGAATGACGGCATGCTGGAGCGGCTGACCTTTGAGGATAACGAGGTGCTGCCGGTGGAGATGCTGTATTATCCCACCGAAAAACAGCCCCGCAGCCAGCTCGCTGTGGACTTGGGCATCCATGTGGATGGCGCCGGGTTTATCCAGGTGAATGAACGGTTTGAAACCAGCATGACCAGCGTTTACGCCGTTGGGGATATAACATCCCGCGGGCCGGAGCAGGTTGTGGCCGCCTATTATCACGGCATGCAGGCCGCCCTTTCCATTTACGACGACCATTTCCGCCGGGAGCTGCATCATCTCCACCTGGCGGCGCATGCCCATTCGGTGTAGGAATCCTAACAACCGCTCTTTTTCAAAAATGGACGAACGAACCCATTTGGGCCGGATTATTCGTATCGCAGGGCCTCGATGGGATCGAGCCTGGCGGCTCGGTGGGCGGGATAGTAACCGAAGAAGACGCCGACCGCCACGGCAAAGGCCAACGCCATCAGAATACTGGGGAGTTGAATGATGGTGGAAAAATCGGTGAGCTGATCCACCAGGAGGGCGGCGGCGACACCCAGCGCAACCCCGATAACGCCGCCGACGCCGCTAAGCATCAACGCTTCCAGCAGGAATTGCAGCAGGATATCCTTCTCCTTGGCGCCGATGGCTTTGCGGATGCCGATTTCCCGGGTGCGTTCCGTCACGGTGACCAGCATGATGTTCATAATGCCGATGCCGCCAACCAGCAGCGAAATGCTGGCTATGCTGCCCAGCAGGATGGAAAACACCCGGCTGAAGCTGGACGCGGTTTCCAAAAACTCGGCCTGGTTGCGGATGTTGAAGTCGTCCGGCTCATCCGGTTTCAGGCGGTGGCTCCGGCGAAGCTCGACCGCCGCGGCCGCCTGCACCTGGTTTACATCCGAGCCCGGCGCTACCTGGATATCAATCTCCCGGAGGTATTGCACGCCCAGCAGTTGCTTCATCGCCGTGGTATAGGGCACAATTGCCTGGTCATCCGGGTTGAACCAGCCTTGATCCCCCTTGCCCTTCAGCACGCCGACAACCTTGAAGTTAATGCCCTTGATCTTGATGGTCTTTTCCAGCGGGTCTTCCGTCCCGAACAGGTTCTCCACCGTCACCGGGCCCAGGACGGCCACGCGGGCCCTGCCGTTGACCTCGTTCTCGGTAAAGGGGCGGCCTTTTTCCACTTCGAAATTGCGGATGGGGAAATAGGTAATCGTTGTGCCGGTAACGTTGGTGCGAACGTTGCGGTTAAAGTACTTCATCTGCACATTGCCGCTGACCACCGGGGCAACCTGGTAAATCCCCTGGACGCGAAGGATCAGACGCTTCGCGTCCTCCACCGTCAGGTTATCCACCATTCCCAGGGAAATCCCGCGGGAGCCCGCCTGTCCCGGCCGGACGATCAGCAGGTCGGTTCCCAGGGCGGTCACACTATCCAGCACCTGTTTGCGCGCGCCCGCCCCCAGGGCCAGCATGGAGATAACGGCCCCGACCCCGATGATAATCCCCAGCATGGACAGGAACGTGCGGAGCTTGTTGGCAAACAGGCTTTTAAGGGCAACGCTGAGGATGGTATAGAACAGCATGGCTAGACGCGCCCCGCGGCTTCGACAATCTGGCCGTCCATCATCCGGATTTGGCGCTTGCAATACGCCGCAATATCCGGCTCATGGGTCACGATGATGATGGTTCGGCCTTCGGCGTTCAGTTGGAGAAAGAGATCCATGATCTCCACGCTGGTTTTGCTGTCCAGGTTGCCGGTCGGCTCATCCGCCAGGATGATGGCCGGGTTGGTGACAATGGCCCGGGCAATGGCCACACGCTGGCGCTGCCCGCCGGAAAGCTGGTTGGGCTGGTGATGCATCCGCTCCTGCAAGCCCACGCGGGCCAGGGCGGATTCCGCCATGGGACGTGGATTGTCGTGTCCGGCGTACATTAGCGGCAGCGCCACGTTCTCTAGCGCGCTCATCCGCGGCAGGAGATTGAACGTTTGGAACACAAAGCCGATTTTACGATTGCGGATCCCTGCCAGCTGATCGTTGCCCAGGGTGGAGACGTCCTCGTTCTCAATCAGGTAGCGCCCGCTGTCAGGCCGGTCCAGGCAGCCCAGGATATTCATCAGCGTGGATTTACCGCTGCCGGATGAGCCCGTCAGCGCGACCATGTCCCCGGCCTGGACTGAAAAGTCGATTCCCTTCAGCACCTGCACCGTGCTTTCGCCGATGGTGTAGCGCTTGGTCAGTCCTTCCGTCCGAATCATGTCCACGGCTAGTGCCTGCCGCCACGCATCATCATCCGGCCACCCATTCGGCTGCCAATGGCCCCGCCGCCACCGGGACGGTTGCCGCCATCCTTTTTACGCCATTCGCTTTGCACGTCTCCCTTGCTCACCACAACCTTGTCCCCGGACTTGAGCCCGCTGAGGATCTCGGTCTGGATGCCATCGGTGATACCAATCTGTACAGGGCGTTTCCGTTGTTTTCTGTCCGCATTGATGACAGTGACATAATGCTTGCCGTCCTGGATGGCTACGGCTTCTGCCGGGACGAGCAGGGTGCTTGGCCGTTCGGCAATGAGGATCTCGGTGTTCGCGGTCATCTCCGGCTTAAGGCGGGATTTGTTCGGACTTACCACTTCGATTTTGACTTCAAACGTCACGACATCGGATTCATTGACCCCTTTCGAGGCGATCTGGACGACCTTTCCCTGGAAAACCTCGTTGGGGTAGGCGTCCACGGTGATCTTGACCGGCTGCCCCATCTGCACCTGCCCGATGTCGCTTTCGTCCACGGCGGACAGAACGAAAATCCGGGAGAGATCGGCCAACGTCATAATACTGGTGCCGCCGCTCACGTTGCTGATGCCGGACGCCACAATCTGCCCGATTTGGCCGCTGCGGGAGGTGATGAACCCGCTGATGGGCGCGTAGATATTGGTTTCTCCAAGGCGTTGCTGGGCAGTAAGCAGGTTAACCCGGTTGGATTGGTATTCGGAGCGGGCAATATCAATGTCTTCCTGCCGTGCGGCAAGCGCCGCCTTTTGCGTCCTCAGTTCGTTAAAGCGGATGCGGGCGTTCTCCAGTTCCGTATTGGCCTGGGCAGCGCTGGTCAATCCGGCTTCGTATTCCTCCTGGCTAATGAATTCCCCGGCATACAGCTCCTTCAGCCGCGCCGTCTTGGACGTGGCTTCGCCGGCCCTGGCCTGGGCCGATTTTAAATTGGCCTGCGCCTTGTCCAGCTCGTTTTGCAGCTCTTGTTGCGCCACGTTCAAATTCACCCTGGATTGGGAAATCCGGTTTTCAATCGCGCCCAGCGAGGCCTGGGCCTGATCGACCTGGCGGATCTCGTCGATCGGATCGAGTTGCACCAGCAAATCGCCCGCCCGAACGTAATCGCTGACATCATAGGGCAGGCTGATAATTTTTCCGCTGGCCTTGCCCTTAATCTCCACCTCGAAATGGGGCACCACGCGGCCGGTTGCCGCCACGGTCTGTTTAATAGGGCCGCGCTGCACAATCGTGGTGGTGATGCGGGAGGTTTCATCCACCTTGGGCTTGCGGGTTGCAACCCATGCCACCAGGGCAATCACCAGGATGGCGACCGCCGTTGCGATAACCACTTGCTTGCGCTTAAGCTGAAGCCTGGATTTAAGGTGCGGCATGGGTTGAGACATTGATTGGGACTCCACTTAACAAACTGGCGGGGCTGGTTTTCCCCAATGCTTCCACAAGCTGGATTTGGGCCTGGTTGAAATTGTACATCGCCTGGGCCAGGTTTGTCCTGGCCGTTGTTAGCGCCACCTCGGCATCCAGCACATCCAGGTTGATGCCGTAACCGGCCTTGTAACGCCCGAATGCGAGGCGGTAGGCTTCCCGGGACGCCTGAATCTCCTCTTCGGCGGCCTCAATCGCGGCCGCATAATTCCTGCTGTTCAGAAACGCCGTGGTCACCTGGGATTCGATATCGCGCACAAGCTGCCTCCCTTCCAGCATCTTCCGCTCGATTTCCCCGCGTTTTTCCCGCAGACGGAAGGGGATGGCCAACCCCATGTTCTCCAGCAGGTTGACGTTGAGCGAAAGGCCACGGAAATTGCCGCGCTCAATGGCGTTCCAGTTGGGGCCGGTGCCGCTTACGTTGGCGCGCAGGGTGAGGGCCGGGAAAAAATCCGACCGGATAACCTTGTAATCGATGCCCAGTGCGACCAGTTCTTCCTGGAAGCGCTTGAGGGCGGGATGGTTCTCCAGGGCCTCGGCGGTCAGTTTATCCAGAGAGCTATCCAGCGGGATCAACTGGTTTTGGGCTTCATCCAGGGCATTGGTGATGAGATGGATGTTGGGCTCCAGGTTCAACCGATTTAGCAGGCGCTGTTCGGCTTGCACAATGCCTGTTTCCGCCTCCGTAAGCTGGCGCTTTTGCTGTGCAAGCGAGGCCTTGGCGCGCATCAAGTCCAGCTTGGTGCCGTTGCCCGCTTTCAGCTTGGCTTCGTTCAGTTTAACCTGTTCCTCCACCTGGCGCATGCTGCTGAGAACCACGTTTTTTTGGCGTTGCGCGGCAAGCAGTTGGTAATACTCCTCCGCAGCGCGGGAAAGCTGCTGTTGATAGGTTTCCTTCATCTGGATATCGGATGCGGCCTTGCGCCGTTTGGCGGCCAACAGCTCATAAATGGTGCGTCCACCGGGATAAAGCGTCCAGCTCGCGCCGATTTGGGGGTTCACCGTGGTCCTGACGACGGTGAAGGTTTCGCCGCCAAACACCTGTGTCCCTCCCTCGAAGCGGCTCTGGTTGAACGTGCCGTCGATACTGGGTAAAAAGGCCGCCTGGCGCTGACGCACACGGGCCTGGCTGATATCCGTATCCACCTTGCTTTGCTGTAATGGGAGATTCTGCTCCTCCACCAGTTTGAGAACCGATTCCAGGTCAATCGGGTACTGGTTGGTCTTGTTCACCAGGCCCCGCAGTTCAATAATTTCCGGCGTGTCGGCGTTGGGCACAATGGGCGGGATATCGGCCTGCCCGGCAGCCGCGGCGGGTTCGTCCGCTCCCGTTTCGGTTTGGGCGCAGGCCATTGGGAAGGACCATAAGGCAAAAAATGCCAACACCCCAACCATACCACCTGGGATCCATTTTAAAGTGATTCGACCTGCCACCATGCCACGCTTAGCCGTTCCCGAACAAAACCTGTTTTGCTTATTGATTGTACCCGATCCGTTGCGGTATTTCCGGCGGTGGATCAGGCAAGCCCATGCCAAGGGTATTATTGATACGCCAGACGGGTTCAAAAAGTTTCAACTCATTAAGAGCTATACAGACGGCTGCGTTGCCATGCCGGCTTGGGCTGCGGTTTGTTCAGGCTCCAGGTGATAGGGGTGTTCATCCTTGAAGAAGTCCACGAGTTGGCCGTTATGCTCCAGCAGGATGCGCTGGTAAGGGATGTCCCGGCTGATAATCTCCGGCACGATGTCATACGCGCGCCACTGGGTTGCCACGATGATCACATCCACCGGGCTGTGTTTCAGGATATCCGGTGACTGGATGGCTTGGCCGCACCCCGGGACATAGGTTCCTACCTTGTTCAGGTCGGAATCCACAACGACGGGGAAGCGCTCGCAATCCAGGCCATACTGGTTCATAAACGCGGCGGCTTTTCCGGTTCCGCCCCACACTGCAACCCGCTGCCCGGATTGATAAAGGGATTCCAACTGCGCAGCAATCCGCTCACGTGCGTCCTTGCTGTGCTGTAAAAAGTCCGCAGACTCCCTTGCCAGGTCTTTCTGGTGCCGGCTGTGGCCGATGTTCGCAATCCCGAAAACCACTTCATGGTTATACCCTTTTTCCACCAGGTCGATGCTGCTGCTGGAGCGGGCCAGCAACCGGCGAAGCGAGGTGGAGGTAAAGTGGGAGTTGTGTTCGTAGAAGAAATCAACCGTCCGGTGGGAGTCAAACACCTTGTCGATACAAGGGACTTCGATAAACAGCTTGACGGGAATCTCCGACCAGTTGGCGGCAAAGCCAAGCAACTGGATGAAACCCAGCGGGTTCATCAGATGCTCCAGGACGTGGCGGCTGATAATCAGATCCGGCTGGTATTCCGGCAGGTGCGTCATGGGCTCGAACAGGGCTTTATGCACTTGCACCCGTTCATCCAGCGGAATGGTTTCCGCATTGGGATCGAAGCCGATGAAGCGGCCTTTCCCCTTGGCCTGCGCCAGGCTGTTGAGCAGATGCGCATCGCCGCACCCAATCTCGATGACGGTGGGATTTTCCGGCAGGCAGGCTAAAATGCGCTCCTGGATATGCTCCAGGTGCTGCGACCAGCAGACACCCTTGTTAAACATGTAATTCGGCTTCTCGGAATAGGGTACTTCCTCGTAGTCGAACTCCAGGTTGTACACATGGCCGCAATCTACGCAGCGATAGAATGACAACGGCAGGCGTTTCATGCTGCGCGCTTCCTCGGTGCTTTTGGGCCATGCCAGGGTGGTCAGCGGCTGGCGATTGCCATTGTAGAAGCAGACTGAGACATAATAGCCGCAGGCCGGGCAGGAAGACTGGTTGGATACATTTTGGGCGGTGTAAGATGTAGGTTCCGTCATTGCTTAATCCTTTTATTCCTGCTAAAACCTGTTGGCGGACTGTTCCACTGCGGAAACAAAAAACGCTTCCAGCTCCTTGATGAAGTGGGCGTCTTCGAACAAAACCTTGCTTTGCCGTTGGATGGTGTTTCCCAGTTGCTCCCGGTACGCGGAATCGGTCCCGATTTTAACCGCGATGTCCACGTATTCCCCGGCCGTTTTGGCGACGCAATCCATCACGCCCATTTTGGTGTAGCATCCCAACGTCACGCGGCTGCGCATCAGCGCTGAAGGGCAGGTGACGATCGGTTTTCCCATGGCAAAGGCTTCGTAGGTGGTGTTGCCGCCGCCGAAGTGGGGCGTATCCAGCAGCAGATCCGCGACACCCATTAGCTGGAGGAAGGCATGGTGCGGCAAGCGGCTGATAAAGGTAATCCTTTCCATCACATCCGGTAGCGTGCGCCGAAAGCGGTTAACCAGTGGGGCTTCGCAGCATTGCTTGTGCAGCGCGGGCGCTTCAACAAGGATGAGTCGGCCCTTGGGATCCTGGCGCAAAATCCCGCCGATGAGTTCGTCGAAATCCGGGTGGAGTTTAAACAGCGCTTGCGGGCAAAGATAGATGTTCTCGTCCGGGCTCAGCCCGAAGTCCGCTTTTTGCTTTTGGACATAGACCTTCTCCGGCTGCGCATAATAGGTCGGCAGGTTTTGGAACAGCACCAGTTTTTCGCTGTAATGATCCTGGGCTTCCGGGGTTTCCAGCAGCGCGCTGGAGAGAAAGTAATCCATGTTCGGGCTCCCGGTCGTCACCGGGTGCCCCCAGGTGACGCATTGGACCGGCGCCAGCCGCTCCATGGACATAAACAGCGTGTGCGGATCCATCCCGACATCCGCATAAAACAGCAGATCCACCTGGGATTGCGCGACCTTATCACAGGCCAGCTTCAGGCTGTTCACCGGGATTTCTATCTGCCGATGCGGTTGCTTCAGTGCCGGCGGTTGCGCAGAATTGACCGTAAACACGGTTACATCAAAGCGTTGCCGATCCAGCTGATCAATCATCCCAAACATCAACTTGCCAATCGTATGATCCAGGTTTAAAAACCGGGAAATAAAGCCTATTTTGATTTTACCGCCCTGATAAGGTTTGAGGGGATACTGAAACTGGGCCGGGAAAAGCCGTGCGAACTTTTCCTGCAAGGTCTTATCGTTAAATCCCTGGTGGGCCACAAAAAAGTTGGTCGCCCCAATCTCAATCGCGGGATCCTTCAGAACCAAGGGTGTTTCGGCAAGGGCATCCAGGCTATTCTCATAGCGCGTTCGCCAATGGCGCAACTGTTCCATAGTGTCGAAGAAATGGGGCATGGTCATGGCCATCTTTACCCGGATGGCGTCTTTGGGGGTGAGTTCGTAGGTTTTTTGGTAGCATGCCAGGGCGTCATCCGCATTTCCCTGGCTGAGATAGACACGCGCCAGGTTGTTATACGCAGAAGCCAGGGTAGAATCCACTTCTATTGCTTTGAGATGGCTATTCACCGCGTCTTCAATCCGCCCCAGGCGATAGTACGCGCAACCCAACCGATCGTAGGCGACGGCATCCCCGGGATCGATTTCCAACGCTTTGAGATAGAGTTCCACGGCTTTGCGGTTACGGTTGCGCTGCTGGTTAATCAAGCCCAGGTTAATCAGCCCCTTGCGATCGTTCGGCACGTGTTTCAGGTACTGCTCATAATAAACACCAGCCTCATCGGTTTGCCCGATGATAAAGCATAGCGATCCAAGGCCGGATAAGGCTTTATGGTACTGCGGATCCAGGCTTAGCGTTTTTTGGAAACAGACCTTGGCCGCTTCATACTGGCCCTGCGCCGTGAAGACGTTGCCCAGGTTGTAGTGAATCTGAGGGTTCTGAGAGTCGAGCGCCAGGGCTTTTTCAAAGCACGCGACGGCTTGCGCGAGATTTTTGTTTTTGTGGTGCGCCAGCCCAAGGTTATCCCAGGCAATGGCGTCATCCGGATTCTGTTCCAAGGCTTTCTGGTAATAAAGGCACGCCGCGTCCAACTGGTTTAAATCCGAGAGGAGATTGGCGTAATTGTTAAAGGCTTCCCGGTAATCCGGGTTCATCTCAAAAAGCTGTTGATAGCATTGCAGCGCCTGCTCCCGATGACCCAGCCTGCGATGGATTAGCCCCATGTAATGCATGGCTTTCAGATATCGCGGAGAGTGCGATGAGGGGATGCGTTGCAAATAATCCAGGGCGGTTTGATGTTGTCCCAATTCGAACGCAAGAACGCCAACGGTGTACAACAGGGCCAAATCCGTTTCAGTTGATAATTGAGCAGCTTTTAAATAACTCGCCAACGCCTGTTGGGGCTGATTTATCTTTTGCAGCGAGGTTCCCAGCAATTTATAAGCTTCCCCAAATTCCGGGTTCAGCGCAATGGCTCGCTCGAATGCTGCAATGGAGGCATCATAATCACGGGTTCGCTGGTGGTAAAGCCCTAAGTTAAACAGGAAAAGCGCTTCATCCGGCTTAACCTGAGTGGCTTTTTGCGCCAGCGCAATGGCCTCCTGGATGTTCCCCGCCTGGTAATGGGCAAACCCCAACAGGTTCAACGCCTGGGGAAGCTCCGGCTGTAATTCCAGGAGTTCCAGGTAAACCCGTTTTGCGTCTTCCAGTCGTCCTTCCTGGTGGTGCTGGAAAGCCTGGTTGTAAAGCGCATCAATATCAACTGTCAGATTCATCAAAAGTTTGGAATCCCGGCATTCGCTGTTTATCTCACCATTCTAGGCCGCCCTGTTGAAGCGTTCCTCAACTTCCTGGTGGATTTTTCCACACATCTGCCAAAGCTTATATATAGGGTTAAATTCAACTTTCGAAACCCTAGATTGTTTGATTACAGCACGATTTAGAGGAAGATGCGCTGAAAAAGCAGATTATTTAAGCAATTTTTCAGGGTTAAAGTTAATCCGAAAAATACCGATAACCATGAAAGCCCAATCCCTCTGTGCCCATATTATACGAGTTAATGACAATGGCTACAATTACAGGAACAACTGGAAATGATAGTCTGAGCGCAGCCGCCGGAGCTGACCTGTATCAGGGTTTGGCTGGCAACGACACGATTGAGGGCGGCGCAGGCAATGATACTCTTGATGGCGGCGATGGCAACGACCGGTATGTATTTGGCAGTGGCTGGGGTAACGATTCCATTATTGAAAACTTTTCCTGGTGGGAAACTCTGGATTTTGGGGCTGTTACGACCAATTTAACGATTAATTTAAACACCGGCACCGGGAATGAAGTGGTGAGCGGAACCAATACCATTAACTTCTCGGGTAACATTATCCACCAGGTTTATAGTGGCTCAGGTAGTGACAGTATTATTGGCAATAGTAATGACAATGTGTTTACTGGGCACGATGGAAATGATACCTTGCTGGGTGGAGCCGGTAACGACACGATGTTTGGAGATTTGGGCAACGATAGTGTTGATGGTGGTGATGGCAACGACCAGGTTGAGGCAGGCGATGGTTCGGATACTTTAATTGGCGGGCTCGGGGATGACCGGATTAATGCAGGTGGCGGCAATGACATTATTGATGGTGGCGAGGGCAATGATGAGTTCCACTTTAACAGTGGCTGGGGAAGCGACACCATTTTGGATGGCACATCCTACTGGGAAAGATTTGTCTTTTACACAGGCAACGAGAATATTACCGTTAATTTAACCAGCAGTACCGGTAATGAAGTGACCGATGGCACCAACACCATTAACTGGGCCAATGATATTATTGACCAGGTGATAATGAGCGGCGGGAACGATAGGATTTACGGCAGCTCTACGGCAAATTACATTGAAGCGCAGGATGGCAATGACAGTATTGATGGCGGCGGCGGCAACGATACGCTGGACGGTGGTAATGGCGACGATACTTATAATGTGGGAACAACCGGGTTTGGGGACGATACCATTATTGACACTGTGGGTGCAAATTTCTTAAAATTATATAATTTAGGCGGTTTCGGGATTAATATTACCGTTAACCTTAATGCCGGTACAGGTAACGAGGTGAATACCAACACCGGGACTATTAACTGGGCTGGAAATATCATCCAACACGTGGATACCGGCGGTTCTCACGATTTAGTTTACGGTAATGCCCTTAATAATTATTTTTATACTGCCAGTGGCAATGACACCATTGATGCCGGCGGGGGGAACGACACGATTGAAGGGCGCTCTGGGGATGATTTGTATATTTTTACCGGGACTTGGGGCGCCGATTCCATTATCGATTCCGGCAATACCGATACGGTCGACTTCTCAGCCATCACTTCGGCCATTGTAGCCAATTTAAACTCCGGTACCGGGAATGAGGTTTCTGACGGCACGAATACCGTTAACTGGGCGAGTAGTGTTATCGAAAACATTATAACCGGCTCCGGTAACGATGGGATTGATGGCAACAGTTCCGCCAATTCCATTCAATCGGGTGCAGGTGCGGATACGATGGACGGCTTTGCCGGAAATGACACCCTTAACGGCGGAGACGGTAACGATGTGTATGTTTTCTCGATTACCGGCTGGGGTAACGATACGATTATCGACTCCAGCGGAACCAGCGACCGGGTCGTCTTCTGGAATAGCTAGGGAACCTGACCATTAACCTGAATTCCTCAGCTGGTAATGAGGCGACCGATGGAACCAGCACCATTAACTGGGCATCCGATATTATTGATAATGCGGAAGGCAGCAATGGCAATGATATTATTTATGGCAACGCACAAAGCAATGTTCTCAATGGACTGGGCGGCAACGATACCTTAAGCGGCGGCGCCGGTAACGATACTTATTACTACTGGGATCAAAACGGCTGGGGCAACGATTCTTTTATTGACAGCAGCGGTACGGACAGGCTGGAAGTTTCCTCGAACTTTACCAAGAACCTTACAATTAACTTAACCTCCGGTTCTGGCCATGAATTTACCGACGGCACCAATACGGCAAACTGGGCAGGCGATATCCTTGAGGACGTGATTGCCGGGAATGGTAACGACTTGATCTTTGGTCATTCCGGTGCAAATTCCATTATTGGTGCTCAGGGGAATGACACACTGGATGGCGGGGCCGGCAACGATACGCTTAATGGTGGTGCCGGGAACGACCAGTATCAGTATTCTGCCGGCTGGGGTTCAGACACCCTGATAGATTCAGGCGGAACGGATAATCTGGACTTTAACAGCGCCCTTACGTCGAATCTTACAATCAACCTTAATTCCGGCGCGGGGAATGAGGTTACCGATGGCACCAATACCGTTAACTGGGCGGGTAATATTATTGATAACGTGACAGCCAGTGGCGGCGGTAATGATTTGATTTACGGGAATAGCGCGGCTAACAGCCTGGTCGGCAATTCTGGCAATGATACGCTTGATGGCGGCAGTGGCAACGATACCCTGAATGGTGGCGCCGGGATTGATACATATAATCTGGAAACCCATGCCTGGGGTAACGATACTATTATTGACAGCACCAGCAATAATTCGCTAAATGCCGGCCACGGCAACACCAATAATATGACGCTGAACCTCAACACCGGCGCTGGAAACGAACTGACGGACGGAACCAACACCCTGAACTGGTCCGGGAGTATTTTTGAATACACCAATACCGGCGATGGCCATGATCGTTTTTATGGCGATGCCAATGCCAATCACTATTCCGCTTATCAGGGTAATGATACGATTGAAGCCGGTGCGGGCAATGACACAACTAACGGCGGCGCCGGGAATGACACCTATATATTTCAAGATAATTTTGGGGTTGATACGCTTGCCGACAGCGCCGGGACGGATACGGTCGACTTCAGCCAGGTAACGACCAACCTCATCGTCAATCTTACGTCCGGCACGGGAAATGAAGCCTCCAACGGCGGGAACGCGATTAACTGGGCCGGGAATGTGATTGAGCATGTGATTGGCGGCAGCGGCGCCGATTACATTTATGATAGTTCCGCCGCCAACGCGATTACTGCCGGGTCAGGGGATGACACGATTGAAGGTGCGGGCGGCAACGATACGCTGGATGGCGGCAGTGGCAGCGACTGGTTTGTGTACAGCAACGGGTTTGGCGCGGACACGATATTGGACAGCGTGGCCGATACGGACAAGCTGGTGTTCTGGTACACGTCCAACAACCTCACGATCAACCTGAACACGGGGGCGGGGAACGAGGTGACGGATGGGACGAACACGGTTAACTGGAGCGGCAACAACTTTAACCAGGTGGATGGCGGCACGGGCAACGACCTGATTTACGGCAACGCCTCAGCCGTATTATTTACC
>CALAJO010000046.1 GCA_937922745.1 uncultured cyanobacterium | reverse complement strand
TGTCGAACGGACGTTTGCCTGGATGGGAAAATTTAGAAAATTGGAAATCCGCTATGAACGATATGCCAAGTTCTATGAAGCCTTTTGGCAACTCGCTTCTGCCGTTCTGATTCTGAAGAGAATTACCGGATGAGTTCTATTATTACTATTGATTTCTCTCTACACCATTAAAAACAAATTACCAGCTAAAATTGTCATCCACGCCACAAGAAAAATGCAGAATACAAATTATTATATCTTAAGTATTATTATTTTGTATAAAATAATAATACTGAAGATATTTCTAAATTCAAAAATTGTTAATAAATAATTAACATTCACAGATTGCACCTGTTATAACATCAATTAAACAGATTCAGGGTAATTGGCAAGCTCCAGGAATTCTTTCATAATAGCCGGGTTAAAGCTTTTTGGCCCTTCCAGCAGCATGATTTTGATGGCCTTGTCGGAGCAAATGGCTTCCTTGTAAGGCCGCTTGGAGGTTAACGCATCATAAACGTCCGCAATCTTGACGATTTGCGAGAAGAAATGGATCTCATCCTTGTACAAATTCTGGGGGTATCCGCCGCCGGCGTACAGCTCCTGGTGTTCCAGCGCAGGGCGTGCCACTTCTTCCGGCAGTTTCAGGTCTTCCCGGATGATGCGATACCCGATTTCCGGGTGAAGTTGCATCACTTCAAATTCCTGGTCGGTGAGCCGGGTGGGCTTAAACATAATCTGCTTGGGAATCTTCAACTTGCCGATATCATGCAGCAAGGCGCCTAATGCCAATAATTCAAGGTCGCCTTGTGACAGACCGAGTTTAGCGCCCAGAGCAATACTTACTGCGGTCACATCCAGCGTATGGGAGTGGGTCACGCCATCGCGGATGTTGAGCTGGGTAATAAAGTGCAGTTGATCCATTTTGTTGATAATGGAGGCAATCAGGCTGTGCTGAACCACTTCCAGTAACGCCATATCCAATTTTTCCCCGGACTCCAGCTTTTGCCAGAAACCAAACATGCTGCTGATATAGGGAATAGCTTCTTGGCGGTTTATCAGGTAGGGCAACTTAAAGTTCGGGGGGATTTCCGCCGGTGGCTCCGGGCTGTTGATAATTTCCGTGAGCTTGGCCTTATCCGTAATGTTGGGCAACTCGTCCTGAATAATCCACTCCAGTGGGAGTTTTGCTTGCGAACGAAAAAGTCCTTTACCCGAAATCTGTTTCAGGCGCCTGGACTGTATGGATTCCCCGGCAGCGTAAATAATGTTCCCTTGGCTATCGAGAATATCGTAGGACAGTTGTTCCTGGCCAATAATTTCATCAAGTCTCAGTTTAATCAACAAGGTCATTTTCTCTCTTCAATCCACTGCATAGGTTCATTTCGGCCAGCGTCGGGAAAAATTCACATCCGGTAACAAAACTTAAAATAAACCCATCATTTGACGGTTTTCTCAGACGAAGCGCGCTATTTTTGCCAGAAAAATCCGCCATATATTTTTGTAAAACTTATTTAACAAACTAACAAGCCCGCGCATTTTTGCAATATTATTTGTTTTTATTTGTTATGAGAGAAGCGAAACCTCCCATACACAAACCTAAGAAAAGAGAGAACTTAAGGCCTCCGGTAAGCAATTACCGGATTTTTTATGCCCTACCTGAAGTTAACCTTGGCGCAATGAAATTTTAATCAATGTTAAGAATCTTTATGATTCGATCCGCAAAAGCGCAATTTTATTCTTTTCATTGTTTTTATATTTATAGGAAACAGAGTTAGGAAACCCATAGCCCACACCCAAAAGAATCTTTGGTCCACACACTAAAGATTCAAGTTTAACCCCAGCCTATGTCCCACCCTGTAAATGACCTTTGCAGGGTTTATTTTTTGCGCATTTTTTCGGATACGCCAATTCTGCATGGAAACCGGGGACAAGTTTGATGCTTCTGTATTAATCCATAAGGGTAAAACGCGGATAAAGCGTGGTGGCTTCATTGAAGATTGCCTAGTTAGTGCATGCAGAAATAGACCTGAGACTGATAGACTGCCAATAGTGAAGATAGCGGCAAAGCAAGCGCTTATATACTTGCCTAGGTAACTTAGTTAGTAAGAGGGTAATGTAAGATGAACGTGAAATCTCTTTTGCAAGCCAGTTTGGCTGTGGCCGTTGTTGCGGCCATGTCTCTTCCGTTGGCGGCACAAGCCCAGGGGTATCAAACCATCGATGTAATCGGCGGCCACCAGGCCGGTAGCACCATTAACGTCAGCAGCGATCAGGATTTGCTGTTTAACGTTAGAAACACCAGCAATGGCCCGGTGACTTTCTCCATTCCCAGTCTGGCGCTGACCTACACGGTTCCGGCAGGCCAGGACAGAACCGTTTTTGTGGATATGCAGAACGTAACAACCCGTGACTTGGTGTACACCGTAACCGACGCTTCCGGCAACCAGGTCGCCACCGGTACCATCATTAATAACGACTTTGTTGGCGGAACCACGGCTTCCTCCTTAAGCAGCATTATCAACTACAGCACAGAGTATACTGCCGTAACCGAACCGGAACCCACCTACGAGCAGCCGGTTGCCATGCCCACCCAAACCGAAGTTCGCGAACAACCGATGATTCGGGGGTACTGGTAGGCTATACTATTGCTACAGGAAATAATGTGAGCCGAACTCCATGAGGCACACACTCAAGCAGTTCTATGGTCTGGTTGTTGCACTCACTTTGATTTGCAATCTGTGGATTGCCGGGGTGGGTGCAACACCCGTTGAAAACGGCAAGATTGTTATCAATATCCCGTCTCGCACGCTTTGGTTGTATTCCGGCAATCAAATCGTCAAGTACTTTCCCGTAGGCGTGGGGCGGGTTGGATTTCAAACCCCGCTGGGAAAATACAACGTCATCCGCAAGGTAAAAAATCCCGGCTGGGAAAACCCGTATTTGCCCAAAGGACAGGTACGGATCAAGCCGGGCGAGGCCAACCCGCTGGGCACGCGCTGGATTGGCTTTAAGGAGCATAACGGCGGGGAATACGGCATCCACGGCACGGACAACCCATCCTCTGTCGGGAAGCTCAGCTCCCATGGGTGTGTCCGCATGCTGGTCAAGGATGCCGAAGATCTATTCGAGCGGGTGCAAGTGGGCACGCCGGTGGAAGTGATTTATGACACTGCCCTGGTTCGCCGCAAGGAAGATGTGGTCAATGTCATTGTTTATCCGGATCCGTTTGGTAAAGGCAAGCCCACGGTGGAACAAGTTAGGCAGGAAATCCTGGCGGAATATCCGGGGGCCGAGGTCGATGTGAAAAAGCTGCGGCAGGCCTTGCTCAAGCCGCAATCCACACCCATTGCCGTGGGAAAAATCCTGGATATGCCGCAAGTCGCCAAAGCGCCGCAGCCCGTACAAAATTTGGAAGCGGAGCGTCAGGTGCCCGAAAGCTTTTTGCCCGAGGAACAGTCGGTGTTTAACGAGCCAGGTTCCGCAGCGGGATTGTAAACCGCGTTGCAGGTGACGCATGGCCGGGATGATGGTACAGTAGGTTTTATGAAGCGCATCGCCATTCTCGGATCAACCGGCTCCATCGGGACTCAAACGCTCTCCGTCATCGAACAATTTCCGGAGTCGTTTCAGGTGGTTGCCCTGTCTGCGGGCGCCAACCTTGCGCGGCTGGTACAGCAGGCGGCGCAATTTCACCCGGAGTGGGTATGCATTGCCCACCCGGAGCAGCTTGAAGCGTTACAACAACAGTTAATTCGGGCATCGGTTTCTCCCATGCCTAAACTGGTTGCCGGCACAGAAGGCCTGGTGAGACTGGCGACTCTCCCCGATGCGGATACCGTGGTGGTTGGCTTGGTAGGGTTTACCGGCCTGCTGCCCAGCCTGGAGGCCCTAAAATCCGGCAAGCAGTTGCTGACCGCTAACAAGGAAACCTTTGTGACTGCGGGCCACTTGGTGCAGCCTTATTTGCAGCAGATTATCCCCCTGGATAGCGAGCATTCCGCCATTTTCCAGTGCCTGCAAGGTTGCCAGGATGTCCGAACGGAAGTTCTGAAACTGTACCTCACTGCGTCCGGCGGCCCGTTTCGGGAATATAGCCAATTTGAGCTGGAGCGGGTAACGGTGGCCCAGGCGCTGAAGCATCCCAACTGGTCCATGGGCGATAGGGTAACGATTGACTCCGCGACCATGATGAACAAGGGGCTGGAGATTATCGAAGCCCATCACCTGTTTGGCTTGCCGTTTAATCGCATTGATGTCGTCGTTCATCCGGAAAGTATTGTCCACAGCGCTGTCCACTATGTGGATGGCTCCATTCTTGCGCAGATGGGCCAGCCGGATATGCGCGTTCCCATTCAGTATGGCCTGACGTTCCCGGCGCGGTGGATTAACCCCGTTTCTGAAACCCACCTGGATCTGGCGCAACTTTCCCGGCTTCATTTCGAGCCCGGCGATCCCGAGCGGTTCCCATGCCTGCGGTTGGCGCGATGGGCGGGAGAAACCGGTGGAACGCTTCCCGTTGTGCTAAACGCCGCCGATGAGATGGCCGTCGCCACGTTTTTGAAAGAGGAGATTGCCTTCACCGAAATACCACGGTGGATTGAAGCCGTGATGCAGCGACACTTGTCGGATTGGCAAGCCAACCCGACACTGGAGCGGATTATTGAAACCGATGCCTGGGCCCGGCAGGCATTCCAAACGTTATTGGCCGGACAGCCTGTTTTGAAATAAGGAAACCTCATGTCCCTGTTCTCATCCTTGTCTACGGTGGTACTCATCCTGGTGGTGCTGGGGCTGTGGCAGCGCTATAACCGCAAGGTGCATATCCCGTTGATGCTGACCGCCTTTGCGCTGGATTTGGGGTTGGTGCTGGCGATTGAACTTCAGCGGCAGGCGGTGGAAAAGCTGATCGATCATTCGGTTTCGGCGTTCGTATATTTCCACGCGGGGATTAGTCTGCTGGTGCTGGTTTTTTACGTTATCCTGCTGGTCCTGGGGCTGGGTATCCTCAAGGGTCAACCGAAAGCACGCCATTGGCACCGCCTTAGCGGGATTGGGTTTATCGTCCTGCGGCTCACCAATTACATTACCAGCTTCTGGGTATAACGGGCTCCGTATTTCGAGACACCTGGGCGATGACATGGGCCCATGGCGGTCTAAAATGGTAAACAGTCAGTCAGTATTTTTAGGTTACAGCCACAAGATGGAGCATTATTGCCATGGATATGATTCAACTGCTGAAAGAAGATCATCAACGCGTTAAAACCAACCTGGAACAGATTATAAACCGGTTTGACCGGGAGATGATGATGCAATGTGCCCGGGAGTTGCAACTTCACATGCGCCTGGAGGAGTCGATACTCTACCCGGAGATGCAAAAGCGCCAGGAAACCCGGCATCTTATCGATGAGTCTTACGGCGAACACCAGGAAGTGAAAGACATCCTGGAGCGGGTCTCGACCATGCAGGATGAGCAACGGTGCGTCAGCGAACTGAAAACCCTGTTAAAAGAAATCAATCATCATGTCACGGAAGAGGAAAACGAGCTGTTTCCACAAGTGCAACAGTTGCTCCCGCCCAACGAGATTGAACACATGACGCGGCAGGTGATGCAGATGCGCGAACGCGAGATGGCGGAGCAACGTTTCTAGTCGTTCCCGTTTTTATTTATTTTCAACAAGCGGTTGCCTCGCACGGTCAACCGCTTGTTGTGGTTTGCAAAATCAGTGCTATGATGAAGAAGCAGGGATTCCTCCAGATGGGGGAGTTTTTCTACAAATGTTTACAATCTGATCTCATACTTTATAATAAAATCAGGGGAGATAAGACGAGGGCCCGAAGAGTTGATTACGCAGGAGAGAGTATTAAAGACCTTAAGCAAGTTCAACGTCACCGAAGACGAGCTGTTGGAATGGGAAAAAGAGCTGGGCCTGGATATTCCCACGGATCGGTTCGGGAACAAGCATTACAGCCAGTTGCACGTCAACCTGTTTAAAAACGTCAAGAAGCATCTGGCGATTGGCCGCTCCTTGAATGAAATCAAGCGCATGATCATCCTGCCGGTGGAATATCAGTCGCCCAAGGCCAACGCCGGCATGTCCAAGCCGCTAACGCTGCGAAAAGAGCAAGCGGAACTGGATGCGGATGACCCCAACGATGCCGATTATGACGAGCAGCAGGAAATGGTTGAGATGCTCTACCCGGATGCGCCACAGGCACCCGATGCGGAAGACGATGATGTGGACGTGAGCCTGGATGGCCCGGAGCCGGCAGAAACAGTTGCGTACGACGAACCCCAAATTTATCATCCGCCCCAGCCGGAGATACAGCAAGAGGTTGTTGACCAGCAGCAGCAGGCCATGGCCCAGCACGCCAGCGAAATTCACACCACATTTGAGAATACCTTGTCCAATCGATTATTGCGGCAGTTACAGCCTGCGCTGGCCCGCTCGACGCAACCTTTGGCCGCCGCACCCGGCCAAGCCCCCCTGTCCGTGGTGGATGGCGATCAGTCTTTAACATTACCCCGGCGACGCCTCAAGCGTTACGCCACCCCGCCGGCCAACTTTATCTCCTCGGCCAGTTTTGCCCAGCCCGGCCCCAATGCCGGACTGCTTGCCCTGATTGAGCGACTGATGGCGGAGAAGGACGAGATCCAGGATCAGCTGACGCGGACGGAGAAGCAGAATACTCATCTCTACCAGGCCAACGAGATGTTCCAGCGCAAGTTAAAGGAACTGGCAGAGGAACTGGCCATTACCAAGGCTAAATCCCTGGGAGAGGACAAGTTGAAGCTGATTGACGAAAAGGCCCGCCTGCAAAAGCAGATTATCACCGCGGAGCATCGCCAGGCCGAAGCGGAAAAACGGCTGACCAAGGCCGCCGAGGAGTTGAAGTTTCTTCGCAGCAGCATGGCCAACCGTGTTAACCCGGCTATCTTTGTCGGCAACTGGCTTGAGGAGTCCGACCTGGTGGGAGTCGCCTTCGATAACTTCGGGATTAACATTGAGAGCAAGCGCAACCGCATGTTCCGGATTACCCAGCAGCCGGAGCGCTTTTTCGGCCAGACGGCCATTATAGAGAATACTTACGATTACCAGAACAACGCCCTGTGGAAGCGCACGGAAACCCTGGTACTCAACATCATCTCCGAGAACCGGCTGGAAGGCGAACTCATCGCCGAGTACACGCTGGACGGCACACCGGTGGCCAAGGCCAATTACCGGGTGAAATGCTACCGTAACGGCGTGCGCTCCTAAGCTACAGCGTCAGCAGGTTGTTTTCCACCTGGGTAAACGCCGGGCATTTACTCTGGTAAACGCATTCGCTGCACTTGCGGGCTTCCGGCATCGGCTGGAACTCGTTCATTTCGATGGCATCGGCCAGCATGTGGAAGGCTTCGGTCACGGTATCTACGTGATGCTGCTGGACGGTCGTCGTCATCACTTCCCCGTGGTTCAGGTAGTAGAAGCCCATTAAGTCAGGGCGCTTGCCCGTCAGGCTTTCCGAGCCCATGGCGTACAGGGCCAGTTGCAGGCTTCCTTCCGGCCGGGGTAAACGTTCCAAGGCGCGGCCGGACGTTTTGTAGTCCAGCACCCAGTATTCTCCAGCGTCTGTGGCGTCAATGCGATCAATCCGCCCTGTCAGCTGGAAGCCTGGCCGAAGCGGCATTGCAAAGCCGATCTCAAAATACAGGGGCCTGCGGGTGCGATTCTCCTGCTCCCGGTGGTAGAAACGGGTCAGCACATCCACGCCTTCCCCACGCATGGCCTCGGCGTCCCATTCGTTTTCGAACAGGAAAGGGGGCATGTGCTGCTCCCATGCCCGGTGATAGACGGCCAGCATCTCCTCCAGCGTCATCGGGAAGAGGCCGTTGCGCCGATGGTAGGCCTCCAGCACGAAGTGGACGAGGCTGCCTAGGCTGATACGGCTAGAGACCGTGGGGACTCCTTTTTTAAGGATGTCTGTAACGTAGAATACCCATGGGCAGAAGCGAAAGCGTTCCAGGGCGGAGTAGCTGAGACGTTTTGGTTTGCAAGCGGTTGACGGCTGCCCCATTCCGGTTGAGACTCCTGTTGATTGATGGCCTGGATACGCCCATCCAGCGGGAAGACGGGAGGACGACCGCCAAGGGACTGGATGTACCAGCCGAAGGCGTCGCGGATTTTGAACGGCAGATGCTGGACGATGGGCACTTGTTTGAATACAGGATATTCTACTTCATTTTTGGCGATGAAGTCGCCGGTTGCGACCGTGTATTTCTTTTGCGGATCCAGGGGCTCCCACTGGTGGGTTTTGGGATTAAAGTACTGCGCCGAGATAGTCTTCCCAACCGCCAGGTCCACGGCGTAGCGCAAATTACGGGAAGGGTGTACCATACCGGGATGCCCTTCGTGCGCCTTCATGCACCGTGCGGACTCGTCCAGGACGGCATTCAGGTCCGCGCCGGTCATCTGGAAGACGGCGATATTATCGTTGAACGGCAGCAGGGTCTTCAGGTCGCGATCGGTGAAAGCGCCTTTATACAGGTCGCTTCGTAATTCTGTCCCGCGCAGCAGGCCGATATCCGCATGGGTGGTGGACCAGATGGCGTCTGCGACCTGGTTGGCCACAATATTCTCGCCGCCGCTCCGGGCGTTCTCGGTGCTAACATCCTCGGTTATCCAGCCCATCGGCTTCTGCGGGCCCAAATAACGGTCAATCAGGGCATTGGCGGTCGGATCCGGTGGAAACATCAGCAGCGGGTTGTATAAGTGGTTTTTAGTCGGGTAAACCCGGCCGTACGGATCCCAGGATACATCCAGGACGCCCAGGGCATGCGCATCCTTCCCGGTTTGAACGACCATGACAGGTTCGCCACGCTTGGATCGAAAGTAGTTGACGTCGGGCACAATGCCCTTTAGTTCCGTGTGGGAGTGGCCACCCACAATCACGTCAATTCCGGCCACATTCCTGGCGATTTTCTTATCCACATCATACCCGGCATGGGAAACCAGGATAATCTTGTTGATGCCGGAACCTTCCAGGTAGGCAATGTCCTGTTCCAGCCGGGCGATGCTTTCCTTCAGCGGAAGTGTGCCGTTTCCATCCACCACGGCGTCCGGGTTCAGTAATCGCTTTACATTGGGAATCGCCAGGCCGACAACGCCGTACGTTGTTCCGCTGGGCGCGCGAAATACCGCAGGGCCGGTAATCACCTTCTGCTCCAGGTATCGCTTGTACATCTCGGAGTTGGGCGTCATGATGAGGTTGGTGGCAATGGTCTTGAAGTTGGCCTTTTTGAGCGCAATGCCCAGCATGTGGGTGCCGCCGTCAAACTCGTGGTTGCCCAGCGTCGTAAAATCCAACTGCATCAAGTTTCTCAGCAGGATGTTCAATTCCAACTGCTGCGGCTCGTTGCTGATATTCCAGTCTCCCGCAGCTACTTTAAGGACGTCGCGCCCTTCCTGCGCGGCCTGGGACTGGAAATGATGAAAGGCCGACACCAGGCCGGGGAAAGCCCGGTATTTCTCATGAGTGTCGTTGATATAGACAATCTTAAGGCGTTCGGGTTGCGACAGCGGCCCATGGTTAGTGTAAGTGGGCAGTCCCATTGACGTATAAGGCCTGTAGGGACCTGGAACCAATGCCATCGACACGCGGGGAACCTCCAAAAAAGGATGGGCTTCTCTTCACCTTCACTCTATGTGAAAGTTGCCCGAATAAAAAGCAACGGTTTGTTAAAATTGCTACTTTAGTAATAATTATATTCTTTCTCTTTCCTGTCCCTTATCGGGAGGATTGTCGCGGTTTGCCACGCCGGTATAGTATTAGTTTGGAGATCTGTAACAAACGGCCGAACGATTGTCCTTATGAAGAAGATTCTTTTCCTGCCCGAACCGCATTCCACCTTGTCTAACCGGCTGGGTGTACAACTGGAAGCCGAGGGATTTTGCGTGGATCATCCCAAGGGGGAGATGGCCCAGTGGGCTGAAACCGTAAGGCTGTTGCAGCCCGACGTGATTTTGATGGAAGTGATGCCGGAAACCTACACCGAGCGTTACCAGTTAAACCACCAATTGAAACAGGACAGCGTGACGGAAAATATCCCGGTGCTACTGCTGGGGCACGCCTCCGCCGATTCCGCCGAGGACGGCATCCATTACCTGCTGGAAGGGTTATACGCCGGCGCGAATGATTATCTGCGGGGCGATTACGATTTTGCAGAGCTGCTGGGCAAAATTAATACGGCTTTGCGTCTTCGCACCTCTATGGAAAAAAACAAGGTACTGGCTGATCAGCTGAACGAGGTGAACGAAGAGCTTTACCAGCGCAACATCCAGATTGAGAAGGAACTGTATATTGCCCGGCAGTTGCAGCAGAGCCTGCTGCCAGCCGCCACCATCGCCGTGGATCCGGAGAACGAAGATGCGCCGATGTTTACCAAAATCCACTACCAGGACGAAAAGTTGCGGATCTCAGGGATTTACCTGCCCTGCGACGCCCTGGGCGGTGACCTGTATGATGTGTTGAAGTTTCGGGACAATGCCATCGGCGTGTCAATCACCGATGTTTCCGGGCATGGGGTGCCGGCCGGTTTTATCACCGCTATTTTCAAGACGTCGCTGTACCGGATTACCCACCAGGAACACGACCCGGCCCAGGTGCTTTTTCATCTCAACAATGAGCTGTTTGATATTGTAAAAACCGGCGATTATGTGACCTCCATTTATATGCGGATTGATATGGAAACAATGAAATTGGAATGCGCCGGGGCAGGGCATCCCTACCCGTTCTATTACAACGCGGCGGAAAACAGGATTTCCCGGTTGCAGGAAAACGGGACGCCGTTGGTTTGGGTGCGGGATATTCCCTATCCCAAGGAAACCATCCAGCTTCAGCCGGGAGACAAGCTGTTCCTGTTTACCGACGGGGTTTCCGAGCTGCGCAACCCGGCCGAGGAGATGTACGGCGAAGAGCGTATCGAGCAGCTTTTCCAGCAGACCATCGACAACCAAATACCCTTCTTTACCGATGTCATCATCAGCGACCTGTCTGACTTTACCGAGGGCGCCCCCCTGATGGATGACATCAGCATGGTGCTGATTGAGGCCTTGTAAGCGTTACTCTATTCCGGAGTAATGATGTACGGCATGTGAGAAGTTCGCGACAAAGGTTAATCGGGCAAGATCTTATCATCCGATGTCTGAAAATTATCTGGTGAGGAATATAGGCGCCATTTCCGGGTTTTAGAGAAACATTGGTATTAAACACAGGATAATGACGGATGAAGTTAAGCCCGGTCAGCTTGCATGCCAATAAACCAAATTTGGCGGTATTCTCATTTCAACAACCGACAAAACTGTTAAAATCGCGGACCAAGAATTTATTTACTACTCTCCTATGCAAGATAGACGCTCAACGATAGGTCTTGGAGATGTGGCAATCGTCAAGCCAAACGGATGGGTTGACCATTTGGAAGGCATAAAGAAGGAAGATATTAATAGCCTGGAACGAGATGTTACTTTAATTCAGTTTCTCCGGGAAAATAAATACCGGCATTTTTTAACGGCTTGTGGCCAAGTTTTAAATGAAAGAGTGAAAGAGCAGCTTACAAAAATTAACACCCTTTTTCCAAGATTCAGACAGCATATCCAGCCCTTGACCGATTCCCAGTTAAAATCATTAATTGAACAAATACCGAATGACCAACCAAATGAACCTGGCACCAATGTCTATACGTTAAGTCTGTCATCATAACGAATTTAACAGCTGAAACCTGCTTTCAGTGGTTTTTGTCTCCTTTTAGAAGCATCCTCTCACGAACTGCTAATCCGAGAGCTGTTTTAATGCAAAATGATGCGGCGTCACCGGGATCTCAATGACCTTGGGTGTTTTGGCCTGATTGAGATAAATGGCGGCCTTAACCGAAAAGGGGTGGTGGTTGGGCATGGCATTCACGTAATCGCCAAAAGGAATGGTTTCGGAGAAGTAATTCAGCGTCTGGTTGGGAGCCAGTACCGGGATCTGATCCGTCATCTGCTGAATCTCCTGCCACTGGGCCGTCTTCTTCAAATGATCATAGTCCACCAGGAAGGATTGCGGGTTAACGTAATATTCACCTACTTTGGCTGAAACAATGATTTTCAGCGACTGCGGACGGGAGGCCTCATTCCCGTAGTTGCGCAGCTTCAGCCGAATGCGGAATTGCCTTGGGGATGCGCCACCCTTGGCAGTCCAGTGTTTCAAATCCACATCGGTCGCCGCCGGATCCTGGTACACGCGGGTAATGGTGTCAACCTGATCCGCGGCAAACAACCCACCCGATTGCGGTTGTGGGCGTTTACCGAGCTTTTCCAGCAAGGCATAGGTATCCGCCTCCGGGCGATAGGAAAAGCTGGACTCCTTTAGATCCACGGCGGTAAAGGCAAATGCCTTCAATATAAACAACGTCAGGATGATGGCAAACAGCAGAATGAGCCAGCGTCGTCTATCCATGATCTAAACGTCCTCCAGGGCAAAAGCGGGTTCCAGTTCGGGCTCCTGCTCATCGGCAAGGGCGTCGAGCAGTTCGGTAATCCCGCAAATCTTTCGGTATGGGCAGAACTGATCCGGACAATACTTCGGTAGTTCATAGACATCGGCCATAAGGATGCGGGTAAAGGTCTCTTCCAGAAGCTGCCGGGTTTCCAAATGCATCGCCATGGAGTAGTTTACCGCTTTCTCAACCGTCTGGTGTCCTTTAACCTGCACATAGGTAAACCTCAATTGCTCCGGCTGAATGTCCAGCTTCAGATCCTTCCGAGCCTCATAAACCGCGTAAAGATAGACACGGGTCTGCCAGTCGTCCTGCGGCACCTTGGGGGCACCCATCCCGGTCTTCCAATCCAGGATATTAATGCATTCCTCTTCCTGCACAATGCGGTCAATCCGGCCATAAATCCAGAACCGGCCCACCTCCAGGGAGAATCCCCATTCGCTTGCAATAATGGGCAGCTCGCACCAGCGGGATTGGTGGATAACGCGCCAGACCGCCACAATATCGTCATCCGCCGCTTCCAGAATGGCGTTAAGCCCAAATTTGCGGGATGCGTAATCCAGCAACTGGTGAACCCCCTTCCCCAGCCTGAAGTTTTTGGGGTTGGAAGGCCAAAGCAGCTTTTTCACATAGTCCAGCTCGTATTTCT
>CALAJO010000045.1 GCA_937922745.1 uncultured cyanobacterium | reverse complement strand
GTTTGGGGCAGGCATCAGGAGGCCTCGTCGCAAACTGGCGTATACCAGAACTGGATGGGGTTATCCATCCCTGTCAGGTGGTAATCGTATCCGTTGCGGCGAAGCTGCTGAAAGGCATCATGCACGGTGATATGGCTGGCCTGGAAAAACCGGGCCAGGGACATGAGCGAGGGCATATACACCAGTTCGCCGTTTTTCACCCCGTTGCGGGACAGGACATTGTCCATGCAGCCAGCAATGATATGGATTGTGGACGAGGGCATCGTTTCCGTGGCGTCCTGCAAATCTTTTAGCTGTATCGTGCTGGTCGGCGTCGACAAGGATGAATCTCCTTTATTGTGAATTACGAACGTTTACTGTTAAGGCTTGCGCGTTATGGCGTGGCGGCCGGCAGGATAAACCACCGCTTGCGGGGATGGGCCGTCCGGTTCAGCGGATCCCATAGTTTGACGGGGGCATCGATGCCCAGCAGTTCATAGCGGTAGTGGTCTTTCTTCATCTCGAACAGGGCGTCGAAAACATCCATTTCGCAGCAACCGAAAAACACCGTCAGCTCCAGGATGGACGGGATTTGAAGATAGGCTGCCTTGTGATGGCCCTGTTGCGCCCGCTCCACCAGGTGGGCCAGGTAATCCCGGATCTGGATGGTCCTGGTTTCGTGCTTGCGGGGGCGGAACGAAGGGAGTTGCCCAGCCGTAAAGCGGGCCGATTGACTGTCTGCGGGGTGAAAGATTGCGCTCATTTCCGGTTTCCAACCTCTTTTTTCTTCTTGCTGATGATATCCTCAAAAATGGTTTTCCCCCTTCGCGGAGAACCCACCAGTCTATCCGCATTGCCGTAATAATCCCGGGGGGCAGGATTCTGGATGCTATGGACCGGGTTGACCCGCATATCCCGCGCCGGGGCCCTGGGGGTATAAACACCGGCATAAGGGCTCACTTCCAGGCAGGGTGGGTAACTCCCGATGCTGATGGGCATAATTGAAACGTCCTTTTTTTCACTGCGTACTTACACAATACCGGGGTACGGATCAGCTTAAATTCGCCATAAGCGCATGTCGGTTATTATCCTTATGGCTAATATCCCAAAGATGAATTTTAATCCGCGCCTAATCTGTCACATTAAGGGTATGAAAGCTCAGCAAAACCAGACTGACTTTTTAACTTCCGTACTCTGAAAATATCTCTACCTCACTCCAAAGCGGCGCCTTGCCAGAGCGACGATATCCAAGGCGCCCCTTTTCATTTTAGAATTGACTTTTGTGAACGTTAACCGATGATCCAAGGAGAACCCATGATGATGAAGATTTTGATCCCGATTGACGGATCCGATTGCTCGAAAAAGACGTTGAGTTGGTCGGCCAATTTTTTGGAACCGGACAGAAGCGAGATTTACCTCGTCCACGTGATTTATTTTACCCCGCAGGCCTTTGTCAGCGATCTGGAGATTGAGGAAGGCATCAAGATGCTGGACGAGGCAAAGCAATACTTCGAGCGCAAGGGCTTTACCGTAAAAGAGTCCAAGTACGTATTGGGCACACCTTCCGACGCCATTTGCGAGTTTGCCGACGAGATGAACGTTGATCAAATCATTATCGGCTCCCATGGGCGGCAGGGCTTGGCCCGCTTCCTGATGGGCAGCGTCAGCGAAGGGGTCTTTAAATGCGCCAGCCAGCCCGTCATTCTCGTCAATAACGGGCCGAAGTCCTCCATCGCCATCAGCCACCCGGAATCGTTCTATGTGAAGCAGGAATAAATTTTTGGAAGCCGGGGGCAAATTGACTGTCCCTGGCTTTCCGCTCAACCATTCGCTGTATGATGCCAAGTAAGAAGAGGATATTTCCCCGATGAGTTTGAATGTTGAATTGCTGCGAGAAACCTTTAACCGCGCCAAAACCGAGAATGGCGGCGCAACCCGCCTTGGCCTGCGGTTTTATGAGCGCCTGTTTGAGAAGTACCCGGCCGTAAGGCCGCTGTTCAAAACCCCGCCAGAGGAGCAGCACAAGAAGCTGCTGGCCTCCATTGCCAGCATTGTGTCCTCCGTTACCAACCCGGAGCAGATGATGCCGTACTTGTACGCCATGGGCATCCGGCACGTGGAGTACGGTACCCTGGACGCCCACTACCCCGCCGTGCAGGAAAACCTGGTGGCCGTCCTCGGCGAACACCTCTCCAAAGAAGGGGAATGGACCGAAGAGATGGCGGACACATGGAACACGGCGCTGAAGGTGGTTTCCGACGTGATGATCAAGGCCGCCAACGACCCGGAAGCAGTGAAGGACGACATGCTGAAAGCCGGTTTCCTGCCCAACGGCTACAAGGTCAACGCAGGCATCCCCTACGAAATGGCCGTATAGGCCAAAACACGCTAAAGACTCCCATCCCAACAAAGCCGGTGAGAAAAATGAACGAACGAAGCCATTTTGGCCCAAAGTTCAAATCTCACCGGCTTTTTGCCGCCTTAAGGCTGAATCTCCAGGGTGCGGATCTGGTAGGGGCCCAGGGTGAGCCGAGGCTGTTGCAGCGGCTTGCGCTCCCCGCCGACGAGGTTGATTTGGGTAATGCGGGCATTGGGGTGGCGTAGCTTGAGGTTGACATCTTGCGCCGACGACGTGGGGTTAAACAGGCGCAGGTGCCAGGCCTGGCCCGGTTGCGGCACGGAGGCGCCGGCATGGACATTCGGGTTATCCCAGGTGAAGAAGGACTGGCCCTGTGGTGGCAATAGCTGCGGCTTGGCCTGCCCGCTGCGGTCAAAGCCATAAACCGCGCCATAAAGCCGGTCGGCCTGGTTATAGGCCTCCACCGGGTCAAAGCCCGGGGCCCAGGCATACCGCAACTCAAACCGGCGGCCGAGGCATTGCCCTTCCGGCGTTTCTACCGGCGGGCCGGCATGGTTGCCCCTTACACCCGTATCATCCCGGGATAGATCGCCGAAGGCCCTGAACAACGTGACTTTGAACTGGTTGCCCTCCACTTCGTACTCGGTCAGGCCTTCCGTCAGCAAGGTCTGGTCCTGCACGCCCACAAACTTCTGGATTGCGCCGTTGGGAATCAGCAGCTCCTGGCCGGGCTTGGCCGGCATGTGATCCTCAATTCGGTAGTTGGGGTCGTACTGCCGCTTGATGGGGGAAATGTGCCCCTCGGCCGTCACTTCGGTAATGGGCCTGGGCATCTGGAAGACGGCCTGGATTTTGTGGTTGGGCTGGTTATTGGTAAACACCGTCCGAAAGCTCACCATGGGCGAGCCTGCATCCAGGGATACGAAGGTTTCCACCGGCATGTCATTGCCGGGGAACCGATAGGTCAGCTTGAGCGTGGCCCGTAGCGGCCCCTGCTGGTTCTCCACCAGGGAAACATCTTCCAGGATAGCCGGTTGCTTCTGGACTTTGTATTTGCCGGTCAGCCAGTCCTTTTTTAATACCGGCGCGGCATGGTAGGAGTCCCCCTTTTCGGCGTTCTGCCAAAGTTGGTGGAGGCCGCTGTACCGGCGGCCGGTCCGGGTATCGGTAATGGTTAAGCCCCAGTGATTGCCGTCCAACCGGCCTAAACCTTGCATTATAAAAGTGTATGCCCGTTGGAGGGCCTCATAAACCGGCCGGGGCAACAGTTTCTTAAGCCAGCCCAGGTTGGCGCCGTCCACCGTTTTCGGGGTAATGCTCACCTTGACCAGGCCGTTATCCAGGGTGCTGGCCGTGGCTTTGACGGGATTGGCGGGCGTTTGGGCCTGGTGGACTTTAAGGTACCCATGGGCAGGCAGGTTGGACACCCAGATGAGCGACTTGCGCTTGATGTCCACATCATCGCTCACCACGTTCCAACTGGGATCGGAGATGTCCGTTTTATGCAGCACCTTTTCCTCGGAGAGGAGCTGGCTGTTGGCCGTTGGTGCCGGCAGCCGGAAGCGGGGCCGGAGGTTTTTGCCTGGATCCTTGGGATCCGCAATGGTATGGATATAAGGATAATCCCGCTCGATTTCCACGACGCCGGTATATGGCTTATCGCCCAGGTTAAGCACCAGCATGGCCCCTGTGTCATCCTGCTTCAGCGCCGTTTGCAGGTTCTTGTGCATCTGGCGGATCATCGTTTTGGAAATTTCATCAACGTGCTTGAACCGAAGCTCGTTATCCTCGTGAACCCGGTCGGCACTGCATCCGCAGATGCTGTCGTGGGGATGATTTTGAAGCAGGGGCTTCCACAGCGCCTCCTTGATTTCATGTTCCATGTTGGGATTGAAGCCCAGCATTTTCTGCCAGGTCAGCAGTTGCTCCAACTGGCGCCCCAGCCGCCACTCCAGTTGCCGGTTGTATTGCTTCAGGTACATGCGACTGGACAGGACGCCGGACAACAGCCAGTTGCCGGTCCTGTCATTCAGTTCGCCGCGATTCACTCTCAACTCTCCCAGTTGCCCCTTCCGCAGGCGGGCCTCCCCATCGCGCATAAAGCCGCCCGTGGTGGTTTCGTAGATGCCTTCCCTGGCTGATGATTGGTATATCGTCCTGAATTTTTCCGTCGCGTTGTCCAGGTAGCCCAGGTGATCGTGGCCGACGGGGAACATGATCGGGTCTGTCGGCCGGGCTTGCTTGAGGATAGGCGTCATATACTCCTGCAAGCGTTTCACTTTGCCGTCCCATGGTCGGTTGGGGTTATGCATAATTGCCTGGGAATACGAGCTGGTCATATGATACGCCAGCACCCGCTCCCCGGAAGGCGATTCCCAGAAGAACCATGGGCGTTGCGGGGCAACCCCGCGCCACATCATGGCGGTTTTAATGCCGGCCGCGTTCAAAATCGTCGGGATTTCCGCGCTGTGTCCAAAGATATCCGGCAGGTAGCCGGTGAAATTCTCCGGCTTCTGTCCCATTTTCATGGCGGTTTCCATCCCCAGTTGCAGATTGCGCAGCAGGCTCTCGCCGCTGACCAGGAATTCATCCGGCTGGACGTACCATGGGCCAACGCTCATCCGCCCCTGGGACACAAACTTTTGGATTTGCCGGAGTTTCTCCGGGCGCACCTGCAAGTATTGCTCCAGCGGAAAGGCATGCGCATCCAGCTCGAAGCAGGCCGTTTTCTCCTTTTCCAACCCGGCCAGCGCGCCATCCAGCAAGCGCACCAGGCGGGGCCGAAGCTCCTGCCGAGTGTGGTGCCATTCGTCATCCCAATGGGTGTGCCGGATGACGGCAATGGGATTGCTCACGGTAATAGGCAGCTTTCCCTGCCCGGCCTGGTTAATAACGGGCGCGACGGCTTGAAACCGAGGCGCACCGGTTGAGGCAGGCTGGATTTCCAGTCGATCCGCTTGTGGCGTTTGATAAAAGGCAATCGCGGCCTGAGCCGGGGGATACGCCACAAAAGCGGTTCCGGGTTCAACGGGCCTTGCCTGCAATCTTCCCAAACGGTGGTATTCAAGGCGGTGTAACATACCCCTCACCCCTCCTAACAACGATAAACCTGATTAAACAACAAACATGAATTTGGCAATATCCAGCCCTGCTAGATTTTACAGCTTATAAAGAAGATTGCTTTTTAAACAAAGCAAGTGTAACTGCTATGGCAATCACTTCGGGTTAATCCAGCAACTTGGTTTGCAGCAGGCTGATATGCTCTTTGACTTCTTCAAACTCGTCAGGTTTGTCGGCCAGGAAGGCGAGGTACTGGGTAAAGCGTTCGATGGCTTCCTCGTACCGCTTCATCTTCTCGAACGTATAGGCCAGGTTATTGATGGCCGTGGCGTATTGCGGATCGATGGCCAGGGCTTTCTGGTAATTTTCCACGGCGTCGTCGTGCTGGTTGGTGCAGTAATAGGCCAGCCCCAACTGGTTATAGGCTTTCACATATTTCGGGTCGATTTCGATAACGCGCTTGCAGAACTTGATGGTTTCCTCCCATTCATCCAGCTTGGCCAGGCAAAGCGAAAGCTCATAATTGACTTCCAGGTTGTTGGGATCCTTTTCTACGAAGACCCGCAACACGTCTGCGGCCTTCTGGTATTCCTGGAGCTTGATGAACAGCTTGCCCAGGAACAAGCCCATCAGCAACTGCTCCGGGTTAATGGCGAGCGACCGCTCATACTGCTGAATCGCCTCGTCATACCGCTCCAAATCTTCATAAATCAAAGCCAACAGGCCGCTAATCAATTCATCCCCGGCCGGGTCACTCAAGGAATCGGCCTGCTCGGCGTAGGCCAACGCAATCTCCAGGTCGGACTCGTTGTAATAGAGCCGCGCCAGGTTATACAGGCAATCCGCATCATCGGGGTTCAGAATCAGGGCTTCCTGGAAGGATTCCTTCGCAGCATCCAGCTGATTCATCTGCTGGAGACACAGCGCCTTGGTATAGTGCAGCTCAGAGCGTTCAGGCTGCTGCGCCAGGGCCTTGTCAATTTCCTTAAGCGCTTTATTGCATTTGTCGCTCTTATACAGGTCGATGGCGTTGTTATAGTGCCGCTCCCAGGGCTGCGGTTTGGCCCAGAATGGGAACAGCAAGCTGAAGTCCATCAGATTGCGTAACGGGGAAATCATGCTATCCAGGCGCAAGCGAGAAACCACCTAATGGTTCAGGATACCTCTAAGCAAAGTATAACGGGTTTTACCCTAAAAACAGTCCGGTATATGGATGAAACCCCTGATGGGTCGCCTAGAAAACGGACGTGACCTTGCCGCGAAAGTCGATTTCGGAAAAGTCCATATTAAAGTGGGCCTCGTCTCCCTGGGAATACCCCGCCCCCTTGCGCACCATCTTAACACCGCCTTTGGCCAACACATCCGCGTTGGTCAGCGACCAGATCATCTCCGGGGCGGTGATTGTGATCTTGGCTTCCGGGGAGCGCATCTTGGCTCCCTTGGTCAGGTCGATTCGTCCCTTGGCGCGATAATATTTTCCTTCCGGCGCGGTAAAGATGAACAGGACGTCCTGCTTGTCATCATAAATCAGGCCCTTCACACCGGTGAGATCGCCGATGCTTTTATCCTTGTTATATTTGATGCGATCCATCTTGATGACCCAGTTCCGTTTGCCGTTCTTCGTCTCGGTCAGGGTAATTTTCTCCCCTTCGGCATTCTCAATCTGCTTGATTTCCGCCTCTTCGGTTAAAAACTCCTGGTGGTTCCGCAGGCGGTACATCGTGTAGAGGAAGGACCCGGAGCCTGCGGCCACAATAATGACGAGAAAAATAATAATGGCAAACTTCTTGGGGTTCATCAGAACTGGCTTCCCACCCGCTGCCGGATTTCCATGCCGCGTGCCCCGTACATCAGCGCCTTGGCCAAGTCACCCTTCTTCATGTAGGCTTCGCTGAGCAGGAGGTACGCGCCCACGTTATCGGAATCGTTAATTTTCAGGGACTGCTCCCAAATGGGGATGGACCTGGCGTAGTTAGTGCCGTTATTGGATACCAGGTAGCCCAGATAGTTCCGCGCGTAATAATCGTTGGGGTTCAGCGAAATCACCTGGTTCATGTAATTCTGCGCTTGCTGATAAAAGGACGTCGCGCTGCCCGTGGGGCCATTTTTGTAATGGTGCGGGTATTTCTCGACGGAATAGCCCTTGAGGAAGTTGGCCAGCGCCAGGCGATAGAGAATCACCGAATCGTTGGGCCTGGATTGCAGCAGATCCTGATATTCGGCCAACTTGCGGTCGATAAATTCGAAATCCTTCTTTTCCTTGAGCATTTGCTTTACTTTGGAAATCTCTTTAACGGCCTTGTCCAGGTAGGGGCTTTTGCTATAGGCCGCGGCCAGCAGAAAGTGCGCTTCAGGGTCGTCCGGGTGGGCCTTGGCTTGCTGTTTTGCCGTGGAGATATCGTCTGTCATCTTCAAGGCTTCGGATTCCGCATTCATCGAAAACACGGCCCGTTTGCGGCCGGCTTTGGCCGGGGAAGGGGTTGCCTTTTTGGCTTCTGTGGAAGCGGGAGCGGATTGGCTTGGCATAACAGTTTGCACGGGTTGAGGCGCCACAATGCCTTGCTCTTGTTGCGGTTGCTCCTGAACAGCTTGTTCAGGCTCCATGGGCATTAATTCTTCAGAGGTTGTTTGGGAGAAAGCCGGTGTTGCGGTTAAAAGCAGTAAAGGAAGTGAACTGAGAAGGACGAAACGCTTCATACATACTCTCCTTGGACGTGTGCGACGAACCCTTTTTTCCTCCAAGCAGGACGCGGGGTAAATTGCTTGAGAGGGTGATTCTTCTGTATGTTGACACAGAAATGGGGTCGTTTGTTCCATCATCCTGCAATTATCCCTGAAATACGGCAGATGATGCAAATACAACACGATTGAATGTTAATTTGCCGCAACCGGGTAGCCGTTAATCGGGATCGACCCAGCCCAGGGTGGTGTAGAAAGAGCCACGCTCCAGCGGTTGCAAAATCCCCTTGCGAACCAGGTAATTAATGCGGGATGAGATTTCGGTTAAAGGTACCTCATCAAACGGTTCGCCGGTTTGGGGCTGCTTAACGCCGCATTGGACAAGATAGGCCTTAATCTCTTCGGTAGAGGCCTTGCCGCCATTGAAGACCACGGCCTTGAACATGTCATAGTTCAGGGAGTTTTTCTGCTTCAGTACTTTATCCACTTCTTCAAATGCATAATCCGGATGAAATGTCTTTAATGCACTTAACTCTTTATAGTCATAAAGTTTTGTCTCGTTTTGGGCATAATCAAACCGGCATTCCGCATCATCATAACGCTTAAGTTGTTGTTGATGATCAGTATCAAGAATCGCACTTAAGCTCATTTTTAAAGTAAGCAAGCGTTGCTTTACAGCTTTCAGTTCGCGGAGTTCCTGCATCTGCTGCTCAAGCTCATCAATCCGGGGCTGAATCTCTGCAAGCTCTTTTTCGGTTTCTTCAAGCAGTTCGTTTAATCGTTCCGTGCTGGCTAAATTGCTAAGGGTTTTGTTTGTCATTTCTTCTGCCTCCTTTATAACATTATATTTATTTTAACTTATGTCTAACTTAAGTCAATGCGTTATTTCAACTTTAACTTAAGTAATTTAACCTGGAGTACAAATTGTAAACCGCCGTTTTTGTTTTTCTTTTATACATAAATGCAGAATGCGAAAGCATTAAAGTTAACATCAAAAAGTTAAGCTTATCTTCAACACTGAACTTACTAAATAAAGTTCTATAAAAAATAAAGTACTTAAAGAATGATGTGTGTTTTACAAATATTTAAAAACGCTTCCAATTTATCTTTTTTGTTTTATCTTGATTATGGTTAGTACTTCGGCGCCTCGGGTTGGGAAAAATGGGCGCCGAATGAGGAAGTGAGGGAAAGTGATGTTGAGTTTTGCCGTACCCCGTTTTTCTGCGACGACGATGACGCCTGCACCAACATGGCTGCCGGAATCCGCGCGCAGCAAGATTCGTTCCGCCTATCTGCAAGCCCAAAAGGATTTTGGCGTGGATGTGGAACATGCCACAGCCCAGGGCGAAGGCATATATGTCGTCAATTCGGATAATCCTGCCGTGCATCAGCGTCTTTCGACATTGAAGGATGAGGCGGATGTGGTTGTCTTGTATTCAAAAGAGACCCTTCATCACTTGCCGTCCCAGGTCGCGCGCGCCATTGGCAATCAGGTGCAGCGACTGTTGACCGCGCTTTTTAACAGCAAAAGCAATCCTTCGGAAAGACAGGCTGCCGCGTCCCATTACAAAACCTTAACCGGTCTGGCCGATGGCATTACGGTAAATTGGCGAAACAAAGGTGAAACCTTGCTTGAATGAATCCGGCAGATCGGCTAAAGTCTGCTAAGTACAGTCACGCAATCCGCAGTTTGAAATGACGATCCAATTTGTTGAGACGGCCGACGGCACCTTAACCTGCTTCAACAGCAATGTCCAGGAACATTACCATAATCGCAGCGGCGCATTTACCGAAGCGATGCAGGTGTATATCGAACCTGCAAAAGTGGAGAAGCGCTTGCTGGAAAAAGATGAGCTTTTTATCCTGGATCCGTTTTTAGGGCTCGGCTATAACGCGTTGGCATGTCTCGATCGGTTTCATCACCTCCGGGAAACCGCCTTTGCGGAGAAACGCTTGACCCTGGTTGCATTTGAAAGCGATCCTGAAATATTGGCCTGTTTACCCCATGCAATTCGCTCTTTGGATAACGATAGCCTGAAATCGTTTTTGCCCGCCTTTGAACATAAGATATATTATCAGACCCAAATGGATCTCATTCATCTCCTTTCAAATCGATCCTATAATGATGGAGACGTAGCGCTCATCCTGGTGGTTGGGGATAGCCGCCAACTGGTTCAGCAACTGCCTGAAGGTTTGTTTGACCTGATTTTCCACGATGCCTTTTCCCCCAAGAAGCAGCCGGAACTCTGGACTCAACCCTTTTTCGAGCAATACTGCCGCATCCTGGATCCGCAGACTGGGGCCGTTTTTACTTATAGCGCCGCGGCCAATATCAGAAAAGGGTTCATCAATGCCGGATTCCATGTTTATCCGCACGCTATCCCGGATGGGAAATGGGGCACTGCGGCATACAAAAGCCCACAGCCTAACCATGCTGGGTTCAATGAACTCGAAACACAACTCATTCAGTCCAAAAGCGGCATCCCGTACCAGGATAATGCCACTTTAACACTAACCAAAGCGGAGATTCTCGCCCACCACCAGCAATTGCAGGCACAGTCCGATTTACCTAGCTCCTCATCCGTCCATAAGCGCCTTGGCTATCTCAAGGGAAGCCGCCCAGTTTCTTAAAACATTCTGAAGAAAACAGGCTCAACGATAACCGGATGCTACAATCCTGTTTAGTCAGGGGTTAAAAGGATGTCTTGTCATGAATATCGCTTCTTTCCGTCCCGCCTACGGACAGAATGTAAACCAGAATCCGGCACAACAGTTGCAGCAACGCGCCCAGGAAGAACATCAGCGCCGTTACCAGGCCCGGCTTTCCGAAGTCATTTCCCACGAGAACGCCCACGCCTCTGCCGGAGGCCGTTTTGCAGGCGCCCCGGTCATTGAGGCCGACCCGCATACCGGCATCGTTAATGGCCACGTTCCGATTCGCATGGATTTTGGCGCCACGGCCGATGAAGCCGAGAAGAACAGCGCCATCATTGCCGCAGCCGCATGCGCGCCCGGCTTTGCCAACATGTCCGGCGCGGATAAGAACGTATACTTTGCCGCACGCTCAACCGGCCCCCAACTTGCCGCCAAGCGCCGGCATCAGGAACAGCAGCAACTCCAACAGCAAGCAATGATGAACCCGTTTGCACAACCCCTCATTCCCCCCAAGCCCGGGCAAAATCCCTTTGCAAGTTAAGTACTTGATAATAATAAAATGTTGTAAATTGAACTAATTGTTATTAAATTATAAAGCTTTATAACTTAAGTTAAGTACTTTGATAAGGCATAAAGGTTTAAATTTAAATAAAGTATTAAAGTGCTTTATTGCATTTATATTGTAAATCTTTGTAAAAACATTCCTGCTCTTAAGCAATTTTTCTGATTCAATAATTTAATTACTAGGTACAAAAGGTTACGGGAGTTTTCCTATCAAAAGCAGTTGAATTTCAACTGTTGCGGAAGTCTCTGCAATATTTGGGAGATGAGATATTTCTAATGATTAGTAAATTGAATCAGGTTAGCAAACTTTCACCAGCGCAGAATTTAAAATTTGCACGATTAAATAGACAGCAAGTTGCTGTTAAAAATGATGAAGTCCATCAAGCTAATCAGAACAGTCTACGTTCACTGGCACTACTCGGTAAAAGCCAAGTCCGGTTTGGAAAGTCAGAACAAACTGACTTTTTAAAGCGTCTGAAGCATGTTGAAGCTTTTCTGAATGACCGCGTACTGGGACAAGAAGATGCAATCAAAACAATATCAAGAGGTGTCCGAAGGCATTATGCCGCACCCGTTGCTCCTAAAAAGCCTTTAAGCTATATACTACTTGGTCCTACCGGGGTAGGTAAAACTGAAACTGCTCGCAGTTTACAAGAGTTTTTTACTGGAGATCCAGAAGATGTCGTAAAGATTGATCTGGGTAGCATGCAAGAACATGAAACTTCCATGCTTAAAGGCGCCCCTCCTAGCTTCGTCGGTCGAGATGCTGGCGCACTTTTAGCTAAAAAAGTTAAAGCTGCTGAAGACGAAGGAAAAACATTGGTCTTCCTTTTTGACGAAGCGGAAAAAGCTAAACCCGGTGTTTTAAATGATTTGTTGAGTGTTTTGGATGATGGTAGCTATCAAATCGTGCTTGATGGGTCAAGGATTAATCTCAGACGTCATGTGATTATGCTCACTTCAAACGTTGGCTCCAGAGAGTATGAAGAAGTTGCTAAAAAACGTCGCATTGGGTTTGGCACTCCTCAACAACAAACTCAACAACATGCTGCTGCGGAAAAGGCACAGCGAGGGGCGTTTGAGAATTGGGTAAGCCCTGAATTCGCCAACCGAATTGATGATGTTGTTGTCTATAAGCAGCTTCCCGTTAATGTTCGTAGAGATATCGCAGCCCAAAAACTGAGAAATTATATGGTTGATTTCGGAAAAGGCCAATATAATGGTGTTCTGACTATACTCAACCAAGATCAGCTTATTACATTTCTTGGTACCAAGATGGAAGAGAATAGTCATAAAAGAGGTGGGCGACAGGCAAATGCGATGATTGATAATTACGTTGCTAATCCTCTTGCAGACTTCCTGCTCGATCAAGATCTTGAGCCTGGTTCAGCTCCTGTTATTAATGCTGAATTTGTACAAACCTCTAAAGGAAATGAGCCCTTAAATGGACATCTGGTCTTCACGCTTCTAGGCAGCACACCGGTTGCCCCGGGTGTACAAAATGGAACGCCAGCTTCCACAAGAGTAAAATCTGTAAATGGCAATGCTGACATCTTGCCCCCTTCTGTTGGCCTGACAGCTACTGCAGAAGGCGAGATAGCTGCCTCATAAATTCGCAAATCCAAGGGGGTTAAAAACTCCCCTTGGATATATTTTTATTAATCGTAGTACGAACTCATAGCTGGGGAGTGAAGCTTTATATGATTTCCGTCAATCAAGTGCTAGAAGTAAACAAACCCTCTGTAGAACTCATCCGGTAATTTTCTGATAAGATGCTGTGGTTGTGATTGAGAGTTGGAGGCGAATAGGGATGGGTTGGAAGAATTTATCAGACACAGAGTGGGCGTTAATCGAGCCTCATCTTCCCAAACAAAAGCGAGGA
>CALAJO010000044.1 GCA_937922745.1 uncultured cyanobacterium | reverse complement strand
AAAGGCACCGTGGATAGCGGCCTGTACAAGCCTTTGCAAACGGCTGGCGCATTTATGATGAACGATCCGGAATGCGAGCAATACGCCTTGGAGCAGAACAAGCTGTACCAGCAAAACCAGGAACGGATGCTGGCAGGCCTTAAATCCCTGGGCTGGCCGGTGGAAAAGATGGCGCCCCCAAAAGCCACCTTTTACCTGTGGATGCCGATTCCGCCCCGTTACACCTCCTCGGTGGATTTCTGCAACGAGCTGATGGAGAAAAGCGGTGTTGTGGCGGTGCCAGGCGTTGCATTCGGTAAATATGGCGAAGGCTTCTTCCGGATGTCCCTGGTGGATACCGTTGAAAAGCTGGATCAGGTAATCGAGCGGATGAAAACCGACGGCTTCACTTTTAACTAGAATTTAAGCCCAAAAGCCCGTATGATAAGTACGGGCTTTTGAGTGCCTTGTTTCGGTTGTTTTTTGCAAAGGATTGCCTGGCCAATGCCCTTCCAGCAAACGTTTTTTCCCAAAGTAACTCTTTTTATTGTCTTGTTATTGGCTGTTTTTACTGTCTTTTCAGGGTGTACGTCCCAACCGCAGCAGAATATCGAACAGGAACAACCTGTTAACAAACCTGCTGCCATTCGCCATTTACCGCTTTCCCAACCGTTCCGGTTTGTGGTGATTGGCGACAGCGGCAGCGCCGCCAAGGCCCAGATGGATGTGGTCAAGGCCATGGAGCAGGAATATTCTGAGAACCCTTACTCCTTGGTACTTATGCTGGGAGATAATGTCTATCCGGATGGCAACATTGCCAAGTATGCCGATAAGGCCTTTACCCGGCCTTATAAGCAATTACGGGATTACGGCATTCAGTTTCGTCCCGTACTTGGCAATCATGATATCCAGGGAGGCTTTCAGGAAGAAGGCATACGCTTCTTCGGGATGCCGGGCCCGTATTATGATTTTGTTGAGCAGGACATCCACTTCTTTGCCATTAACACCAACCAGTTTGATTCAGAGCAACAGCACTGGCTTGCTGACGAGCTTGGGAAGAGCCATGCCAAATGGAAGATTGTATATGGGCACCATCCCATCCATTCTTCCGGGGAGCATCGCTCCAGCCCTGCGTTGATTAAAGATTTGGAACCCATTCTCAAACGCTACCACGTGGATCTGTATATGGCTGGCCACGACCATGACTATGAGCGGTTTGCCCGGTGGGAAGGCAGGCCTTTGTATCTTATTTCTGGCGGTGGTGGGGCTTATACCCGGGCCTTTGCAAAGCCCGTTCCCCATTCGCTCAAACGCATCTCAACGCACCATTTTATTGTCTTCGAGCGGGCGGAGGATGCCTTGCGTTTTCGGGTCATCCGTTATGATGGCGTGGAAATCGATAAGGGCCAGATTGTTAAAGACGCTGTAGAAGCCCAAAAGCCCGCAGCATAATTTTTTCGTTAGACATAGTCGCTTTATTTCGAGACGCAAGGCAAGCCTTTCAAATTGCGTTTTCCATCCACCACATTCCCTACTTCCGATTGCGGCTGATTCAAGTCCGCTTACGCTGTTTTGATGCGATTCAGCGGCAATGCTTAAAAAGACGTTAAACCTCCGTCAGACCTAACACAAAGCGAATCAAGAATTGTTTTTATACCATTAGGTATTGAATTGCTATGGGTAATCAGTCGGACAAAAGGATGGACAGGCTATGACTTCAAGTTCTTCTCAACATGTTGTTTTCGAGTACCAAAAACGTCGCTTTGATGGCGGCACGGAACGTGAACTGATTGAACAGATCGAGTTGCAAAATATTATCGTAAACCAGCAGCGGATTGATATTGACTGGCAACATGCCTATCAATCCCTTAATTACCGCATCGACCCGGCAGGGCTGCAAATGCCTTACCCTGCGCCACCGCATCCGCCCTGTTACACTCAACAGGAGGAAGTGGCCGAGGAGACTTCCGATAAATGTGTAAGCCTTGGTAGCAAAGTGTACCGCGCTTTTGCCCAGCCCGTGGTGGAGCTGATGCTGGGGGTTTCCGGCATCGTGGTGGCCGGGATTATCAGCCTACCGATGAACCGCAACGTGGAAAACATGGATAGCAACCGGCGGCTGCTGATTAAACGCAGTGTGAATGTGATCCGCAAAAGTGTGGTGGATATTATTACGTCTCCAATGAAGATGGCGGCGCTTCTAACCCACTAAGCGGAAGCGCTAAATACGTCAAACACCGATGGCTTGGAAGGCTATCGGTGTTTTGACGTTTAGGCCGCAAAGGCCGGTTGTAGTGTGTTTGAGGAGGAAGAGGGGGAGGGGGGATTTTGGGTGGTGTTTAGTACGTCTTGTGCAAGCTGCCGCAATTCGGGGTCGTTAATTTTCCATTTGGACTGGATGAAGGGAATCCGGAACTTGCGTACGGCGTACTTATTCACCAGGTTTCTAACGTCATTGGCATTGGCGGGGTTTTTAGCAACCAGTCCGAGCCCGCGCAGGGCATCCTGGACAACCAGGGGGCTTTCATTCTTGTCTAGCAAAGCCCTCTTGAATTCGTTACGAACCAAGTCGGTTGCCGGTCGGTCAGCGCCTATCAAGCCCAGCCCCAACAAGGCATTTCGCTTGAGTTCAACGCTTTCGGCGCGGGTGGGATCCTGGAGGGGTTGCGAGGTCGTATCCAATGCAGCGTAGGATTTCAATAATTCGGCGGTGGTGGGATTAGACTTCTGGTTGATGGCCAACTGCTCCATCGCGTTAACCTTGGCAGAAACAGGGGTGGCTTCACTCATCAACTGTTGCGCCCAATCCGTGTTCTCCGGGGGTTGCTGTGCGGGCTGGGGTTGCCCGTTCAGCTCAGAGACGCCGGGTGCTTGCGGGCCCTGGGGGTTGGTCGGTTCTACGCCTGGGCCCAAGGACGCAGAACCTTGATTAAAAGACTGTGGTGGCCCAAATCCCTGTGGGGGCATTCCCGGTGGTGGCATCATTCCAGGGGGCGGGCCAAACGGCGCTGCGCCCGGCGGCGGGCCAAAAGGAGGCCCTTGCGGTGGCATTCCGAATGGTGCAGCACCCGGAGGCGGCATCATCATATCAGGCGGCGGGCCGAATGGGGTTGCTCCTGGCGGCGGGCCGAAGGGCATCGGGCCTTGGGGACCCATCATGCCCGGAGGCGGGCCAAAGGGAGCCGGACCTGCCGGAGGTCCGAATGGGGGTGGGCCGAACGGAACCGG
>CALAJO010000043.1 GCA_937922745.1 uncultured cyanobacterium | reverse complement strand
CCGTCGCGGATGGCCCCGGCGGATTCCATCAAAATGTGAGGTTCAAAGGTCATTGGCGCAACCTGCTTAGCTGCCGCATTGCCCTGTCAAGGTCTTCGGCTGGTGCCACTTCTTGCGAAAGCGCTCCAACGTACCATCCTGGGCCATCGCTTCCAGGGCTTCCTCCACCTTGGCCTGCAAGGGCTTACTGGCCTCATCCTTGCGAAAGGCGATACCGTAAGGCTCCTCGGAAAGGCGCTCATCCAGCAGCCGAAGCCCGCAGTACTCCTTCATAAACCCGTTGAGGATAGCGTCATCCGTGCTGAATGCGTCCGCACGACCGGCATAGAAGGCGGAAAACGCTTCGGTGCTGGCCTTAAACCCCAGCAGTTTCGCTTTGGGATAACGTTCCTTCAGGTTGGCTTCGCCGGTGGTGCCAATCACGTAGATGATCCGCTTGTCCGCCAGGTCGTCCAACGTCCGGATCGGGCTGTCATGCCGAACCATGACGGCCTGCGCGGCCTTGTAATACGGGCTGCTAAAGTCCACAACCTTCTCCCGATCCGGGGTAATCGTCATGGTTGCCAGCACAAAGTCCACCTGGCGGGCATTTAACGTGGCAACCCGCGTGGAGGAGTTGACTTGGGTAAACGCCACCGCCTTGGGATTTCCCAGGATTTCCTCGGCCAGGCGATGCGCAATATCAATCTCGTAGCCTTGCAAGGCGCGCCCCGCATCCATAAACCCAAAGGGCGGGGAATCGTACTTGACGCCAACAATCAGCTTGCCGCGGCCGGTAACCGTCTTCAGCAGGTCGCCGGAAGGGTCGGACGCGCCGCCGCCAGCCCTGCATCCAACCAGGATGAGAACCAGCGTGAACAACAGCAGCAGGTGGAACATGCATCGTTTCATATCTTCATTATACTGAATGAGTGGAAAGCCAATTCATCCTTCTTCATTTTTTGCCGATATCTCATGCAAATAAACGGGAACACCCACCATGACCCAGTTCGGGCTGCCCAAGCTGAACCTGTATAACCTGATGTTGCAGGCCAAGACCATCCTGCAAACCGGCGGCATGAATCCGTCCGGCCCAACACCCCCGATGGCGCCCAACCCGTACGCCAACCCCCAGGCGGAGCTGCTGAAGAACTATTCGCTGACGCTGGCCAAGCTGTTCCAGAACGAGCAGATGCGCCTGAATGCACAGGAAATGTCCTTCTTCCTCAAGGAAACCCTCAAGCTCCCGCAGGAAATTAAGCTTCTCCTGCTGTCCCTGGCGCTGGAATCCTCACCGGCCGAGGCCAAAAAACAGATTAACCAGACGCTGGCCCAGATTATCCAGGGTTCAGAAGAGGCCGTGGCCGTGCCGATGGACGATCTGCAGGCCCTGCTGGCCAAAAACACCGGCGAGGCCAGCGACAAGGTGCTAAAGCTGATACAAGGCAACCAGATGAGCCAGACCAAAGGGGCGCAGCAGCTTACCGAGCTTCTGGTCAGCCTGGGCAAACTCAGCGACAAGATCAAGGCGTCCCCGGCGGAGGCGATGGAAACGATGATGCTGCTTTACATCCCCTGGTACCCGCTGGCGGCCCAGCAAAAGCTGGAGCTGTCGTTCGAGTTCCCTGAAGAGGAGGGGGAAGGCGGGGAAAAGGACGTCTCTGCCATTGTTTACCTGCAAACCAACGCCTGGGGACGATTCAAAATTGTCGTCAACGAGCTGGACCCGTTACAGGTGCTGGCCAAGGTGTATCACGAAGAAGTGGCCAAGGAGTTGATCCCCCGTATCGAGGAAGACCTGAACCGCAAGCTGGCGGAAGACGGGCTGCCCGCCTCCACCTTCGATTCGGAAACCATTCGCCCCGAACAGCTTGTTCAGCCCAATGCCACGTCTTCCACACCGGCAACCCCCGAAGACGCAGAAGCGACTGCAACCGCTAAACCCGAGCTGCAGTCCGGCTTTAAGCGCGCAACCCGCCAGGCGGACAAGAAGACCGTGACCATCCAGCCCGGCCAGCAGCTCTCCCTGCTCGTCCTCACCTGTGCCTACGCGATGGCCCGCTTCATCTTCGAAGCCGACGAAGCCGCAACCCTGCTCCAGAAGAACCGATAGCCTGTCACTTATCGCAACATCCCCACAAGAGGGGGCTATTCAAAGACAGATAAGAACTATCGTTTCAAAATACGAACGAACTCTAAAGTTAATCTTAAATAGGGGCAATCTTATATCCTACTGATCGTTTATTCATACAAGAGAAGAGATAAAACACATTGCGAGGAGATGAGAGATGGGAATGAATATTTTTGCGAACCGCCCCGTTATCAACCCCACAGACTTGGGAACGGACATCTTCCCCAGAACCATTACGATTGATATTGCGCTCCCAACCGCAATGGCGATGACACAGGCCAAGCCGGACACGACGATGGGGCTTGCTATGCCGATGGCAATGGCGACTGTCGCAACCCCCATCAACAAGCCTTCCGACAAACTGGCGAATTACCCGACGCTAACCACCACCAGCGCAGCCAATACGGCGGCTGAACAAGCACCCGTCCAACCCGTACCCGCGGCCACGCCCCCCGCGGATAAGCCCGCACAGCAAGCACCAGCGGCTACAGCCCCCGAGGCAAAACCGCAAACTATGGCTGCCAATGGCGCTGTAACCCCACCCGCAGGAAAGGCGACTGAAGGCGCCCAGGCCGAGAGACCCCAAGGCAAGGGCAAAGGCGGAAAAGGCAAGGCCGCAGCACAAAATATGGGCTACAAAAATTTCGGGCAGATGATGAAGGCCATGAGACAGAACGGCTTCACCGGCCCGGCCAACAAACTGGCCCAAGGCGATGAGCAAGCCCTTGCGCAGGCCCAAAACCTGCTGAAACCCCAGCAGAAGGAAGGCGCACAGCCACAGCCGCAAGCGCCTCAGGCAAAACCACAAGCAGGAGCGGCTCCGCAAGCCCAGGTTCCCGTAGGCGGCGCAGCGGCGCAAGCCGCGGCCATCCCACCGCAGTTGCCTGCGGCCGTTGGCGGACAGCAGGTCCTGGGCGCCAAGGATCCGGTTGTAGCGAACTCCCCAGGCCTAAACAGGCTGCTTAACGGCCCCATCATTTAAAATTTGACTTGCAAAACCCAAAAGGGATGACGAAACGTCATCCCTTTTAAATTTTGAAATGAATTTGAGAACCCAGCCTACGCTTCCAGCACCTGCTTGATGCGATCGAACGCCCAGTCCAGTTCTTCCTGGGTGATGACCAACGGCGGCGCAAAACGAATCACGTTATCATGGGTCTCTTTGCAGAGAACGCCGAGCCCTTTCAGGGATTCGCAGAAGGGACGCGCCTTCTTGTTCAACTCAATGCCGATGAAGAGGCCGCGACCGCGGACTTCCTTGATATGGGGGCTGTTGATGGTTTTAAGCTTGCCCATAAAGTAGTTGCCCAGCGATTCGGAGCGGGCGACCAGTTCCTCTTCAACCAGCACTTTAAGCGCAGTACGAGCCACGGCGCAACCCAGCGGATTGCCGCCAAAGGTACTGCCGTGATCGCCGGGGTTGAAGACGCTCATGATATCCTTGCGCGAAAGCACGGCGGAAACCGGGTAAAATCCGCCGGAAAGCGCCTTGCCGATAATAATCACGTCCGGCTCGATGCCTTCGTGCTGGAAGGCGAACAGCTTGCCGGTACGGCCCAGGCCGGTCTGAATCTCATCCATCACCAGCAGCACGTTGTTGGCCTTGCAGATTTCCGCGGCCTGCTTCAGGTAGCCTTCCGGCGGAATAAGGATGCCGGCCTCACCCTGGATGGGCTCCAGCATAAAGGCGGCAGTGTTGGGGGTAATGGCCTGCTTCAGCGCTTCGATATCGCCGTAGGGAATGACTTTGAAGCCGGGCGTAAACGGCCCGAAGCCGTCCTTATACTGGTGTTCGGTGGAGAAGCCCACGATGGTGGTTGTGCGCCCGTGGAAGTTGTTCTCGCAGACGATGATTTCAGCCTGGTTATCCGGGATGCCCTTAACCTTGTAGCCCCACTTGCGGGCCATCTTGATGGCGGTTTCCACGGCTTCGGCCCCGCTGTTCATCGGCAGCGCCACTTCCGTGCCGGTAATCTCGGTGAGTTCCTTGTAGAACAGCGGCAACTGGCTGTTGCGGAACGCGCGGGACGTGAGCGTGACCTTTGCGGCCTGCTCATGCAGGGTTTGCAGGATGCGCGGGTGGCAATGCCCCTGGTTTACGGCAGAGTAAGAGCTAAGGCAATCCAGGTAGCGGTTGCCTTCAACGTCGTAAACCCAAACCCCTTCGCCGCGTTCGATGACGATATCCAGCGGGTGGTAGTTATGCGCGCCATGCCGCTCCTCAATGGCAATAAACTCCTGGGTCGTTTTCTGGTTCAGCATTTCCATCAATGGTCTCCCTTAATTCAGTTGTATACTTTCCACATTAATAAGGTTACTTTCGCTCACCCAGCTCGCCCGCAATCTGGGCGGCTTCTTCCACGGCGCGAGCCAGCACGGAGCGGATTTTTCCGTCCTCCATAATCAGCAGCGCCCCAATGGTGCAGCCTGCGGGCGTGGTTACGTCATCCCGCAACGCGGCCGGATGCTGGCCGGTTTTCTCCACCATGGTGGCCGCGCCCAGCACGGTCTGTGTCACAATCTTCAGCGCCACCTCGCGAGGCAGCCCCACGCGAACCCCGCCATCCGCCAGCGCTTCCATAATCAGGTACAGGTAAGCCGGGCCGCTGCCGCCCAGGCCGGTTACAGCGTCAAAATGGGTTTCTTCCAGTTCGATACACTTGCCCACGGCGTTAAAGATGGCAAAGGCCTCTTCCACCTGGCGCGGGGAGGCGTAAGTGCCGGGGCAAATCACCGTCATCCCTTCGCCCACGATGCACGGGGTGTTCGGCATGGCCCGGATAACCGGGTTCTTGCCGCCCAGGCTCTGCTCCAGGAAGGCAATCGTCTTTCCGGCGGCAATGGAGATAATCAGCGTGTCTTCCGACAGGTTGTTGGCCTTGAGGTACTCCAGAACCTTGCCCATGCTGTTGGGCTTCACGCAAATCAGCAGCACCTCCGTATCGGGGAGTTCCCGCTTGTAGTCGGTCGTGGCGGTAACGCCCAGTTGGCTCTCAATCTGCTTGCAGGAAGCCTCCGTGCGGGCGGCCGTCCAGATTTTATCCCTGCCGATGACGCCGGTTTCCACCAGTCCGCGGATGAGTGCCGAACCCATGACGCCGGCGCCGATTACGCCCAGTTTACCACTCGTAAGCACCATGCGATTCAACTCCTTGCAAGATTGGGGACGGGACTGCTGTGATTACCGGTTATTGTAAAGGAGTTTGCCCAAAGTTTAAAGGGGGGAAGGGGTTGATCTGTTTGCCGTGTTTGCTGGTTGATGCAGGGCCTTTTTACCCATTTCTGCTAACCGCAGAAATGGGAACCCGGATTTTTCAATGAAACCGCCTACGGCTGCTTCAGAGGCACCCTCCCTATATTCTCTTTTGGCCTACGCTTTC
>CALAJO010000042.1 GCA_937922745.1 uncultured cyanobacterium | reverse complement strand
CCGCCGGACACCGAGACATGCGCGCCTAATAACCCCATTCATCTGTCCTCATTTCTCTGCTGACTTCATTTTAAAAGCTTCTCACCATTTTTAGAACCCACAAACACCTAGCCCAGGTAAGTTTCTCTAGTGAAAGAGTTTTAGCGCCCCCGCCCAATCCTCCTTGCTCGGGGATTTAATTTATTTTGTGGGGGCGCTATTATGGACTATAGAGCTTGAGTCCTTTTCGCGCAGGGTATCCGCCCCAGATACAGGATCGCTGCTGAAGGCGGGTATCAGTCAAAACGGAGGTGCCGGATCTGGTGGCGCTGTCTGGGTGGGCGGAACCAACCTCAAGTTCTTTTTTTGCTTTTAGTCAGATAGGGTTTATTCCAGTGGCCTTGGGGATAATTTCTTTAGGAAAGCCGCGCTTGCGTGATGGAACAGCCTTGTATAAAGCGTTACCGAATTAACCTTCCTCTATGCTTATGGGGCAAAATAAGCTATGATGTCTGCGGACGCGGAGTGCGCAACCTTGTCTTGCGCAGCCAAACCCATTTTGTTTTGGGTTGGTTTTACGATTGATTTTTGAGATACGAGGGAGCCCCTACACCCCCTATGCCTGCGAAAAAAGCCCCGCCTAAACTGATGACCTTCAACTTTAAGACCATTAAGGATCTTGCCAAGCCCGGCAGTTGGCGCAGGGGTTATGGTTACTTTCGCACGGCGGGGCAGGTGCTTTCCGTGGAGCTGACGGAAACAGGCGTTCTTGGCAAGGTGAAGGGCAACTACCAGGACGCCTACCGGATTGATCTGACTTTTGAGCCGGATAGCGTCAAGGCTTCGTGCGATTGCCCCCTGGAGGAAGAATGGTGCAAGCATGCCGTTGCCGTTGGGCTTACGGCTATCCGAGAGCAGCTTTACCCGCAGTTCTTCAAGGCCCCGGTATCGCCGGTGGAAACGTGCCCGCCGCTGGAGGACACCGCGGATTGCCAGGGCAATTATCGCTTTGCGATGAGCTGGAGCGCCAAGCCGCGCTGCCTTAGCTTTAAGCTGTGGGACAGGCGCAAGCAGGAGCCGGTGGCTCAACTGGAACCGTTGCTTAAGGCGGCGCTTGCCCTGCAACAGGCTGGCGCGCTGGATCTGAACCCTGTGGAGAAGCGCGAACTGAAGCTTATCCAGTTCCTTTACAAGCAGGCGGATGCGGAGCCTGCAAAAGGCTGGTTCCATTTGCAAGGCAAGGATTTCGAGGAACTCTTTCCCATGCTGGCGGACCTGGAGGAGCTTTGCCTGGAATCCAACAGCCACCGCATACGTTTTGAAACGGAGCCGCTGCACCTGGTGCTGAGCGTTAACGCCTCCCTGGTGGGGAATGTCCTTATCGCCCTGCACTGGCACATCCGTCAAGCTGGGGAAACCGTGGATATCCTGCCGCTGGAGGAAGTCCACCTCTTCGGGCGCGATGTCCCCTGGGGTTTCTGCCAGGATCGGATCTACCCTTTGTCTACCACGACGCGCAACCTGCCGGGAAACCTTGTCCGTTCCACCTTCTACGATATGCGGGATGCCGATGGCGGCAAGTTCCTGTTCGAGGAGCTTCCCAACATCCGCAAGCACGTCGAGGTGGAGCAGGCCCAGATTATCGACAAGGCCACGCTGGAGCAGGAGCCGCCCAAACGGGTGGTCACGCTAAAGCGCATTGATGAGATGACGATTCGGGCGGAACTGAGCTTTGCCTACGATACCGAGCGCGTCCCGTTCAGCAAGGGGCACGAGGCGCCCTATGTCACGGTCATCAACAAGGAAGAGGACTCCATCTACTGGCTGAAGCGCGACAAGAAGCTGGAAGAGAAGTCTTACAAAACACTTTGCCAGACCCACTTGGAGCATCTGCAATCCAACCACTTCTCGGCGGAAGGGGATGACGCCATCGACTTTTACAGCGTGGATCGGCCCCAACTGGAAGCCGACGGCTGGGTCTTCGAGATGGAGGACGACCTCTCCGACCTGGGCACCGCGCCCTACCCCCTGCGCGTCATCGGCAAGCTGGACTTTACCGAGGAAAGCGTTGACCAATTTGTCTTGACGATTGCCGCCGGTATCGGCGAAGACCGGCTGGACCTGGACGATGTCCAGTCCTTCCTGGTGCAGGGCAAGAAATACATTATGGTGGACGGCCAGGGCTATGTCGAAATCCCGCTGGCAGCCATCCTGGGCTTTACCAAAACCCTCAACAGCTTCGATAAGGAAGTGTTGAGCGACGACAGCTACCTCATCAAAACCTACCAGGCGGGCCTGATTACCGAGCTGATCGAGCAGGGCGTGGATCTGGACATGAGCCCGCGCTTCCAGAAGTTCTGGAACCTGGTGACGTCCTTCAACCAGTTGGAAGAGCTGGATGTCCCCGAGAAGGTGAACGCGACGCTTCGACCTTACCAGCGTCAGGGTTTTAACTGGTTGTGGTTCCTGTATTCCTACGGGCTTAACGGCATCCTGGCGGATGACATGGGCTTGGGGAAAACCCTGCAAACCCTGGTGCTGCTTCAAAAAGCCAAGGACGAGGACGGCCGGATGCCCAGCCTCATCATCTGCCCCACTTCGGTGGTGTATAACTGGGTGAAGGAGGCCGAGAAGTTTACCCCGGATCTGGCAGTGTTAAACCTTACCGGGCCGGAGCGCCATAACATGCTCGCCAAAATCAAGGACAGCGATATCGTCATTACCAGTTATGCCCTGCTCCGCCGGGATGTCAAGATTTTGCAGCAGTTCCAGTTCCGCCATGCCATCCTGGATGAATCCCAGAACATCAAGAACGTGGAGTCCCAGACGGCCCAGGCCAGCAAGCAGCTCAAGTGCCAGCATCGCCTGGCCTTATCCGGCACGCCTATCGAGAACCGTCTGTCCGAGCTTTGGTCTGCCTTCGACTTCCTGATGCCTGGCTTCCTGCTGGAGCTGGATGAATTTCGGTACCGCTATATTACCCCTATTGAGGAAAAAGGCAACCGGGATGCCGAGAGACGCCTGAAGAAGCAGATTTCACCCTTTATCCTTCGCCGGTTGAAGCGGGATGTGGCGAAAGACCTTCCCGACAAGATTGAGAACGTCATGTATTGCGAACTCCTGCCGGAGCAGCAGGATCTCTATATGGACGTGCTGGAAAAAACACGCGAAGAGGTGTTTGCGCAGTTCAACGCCAAGGGGCAGGCCGTCAACCAGGCTACGATGCTGGCGGCGCTTCTCCGCTTGCGCCAGGTCTGCTGCCACCCGGATCTTTTGGGCGAGTTCGTGTCGCATGACGGTGTGGGCTCCGGCAAATTCGACGCGCTCCAGGATATGCTGGAGGAAATTATCAGCGAAGGGCACCGCATCCTGCTGTTCAGCCAGTTTGTGGAGATGCTGAAGATTGTGAAGCGCTGGCTGGAAGTCAAAGGCATCAAGCACGAGTACCTCACCGGTGAAACCAAGGATCGCCAGGAGCGGGTGGATCGCTTCAACCGGGATGATTCGATTCCTATCTTCCTTATTAGCCTTAAGGCGGGCGGCACGGGCCTCAACCTCACCGGCGCGGACTACGTCATCCACTACGACCCTTGGTGGAACCCTGCCGCCGAGGATCAGGCCACGGACAGGGCCCACCGGATTGGGCAGACCAAGAAGGTGTTTGTGTACCGGCTGATTACCCGCGGTACGGTGGAGGAAAAGATCATGAAGTTGAAGGATCGTAAACGCGACCTGGTGGACTCCATCATTTCCGTCGATCGAGACCTGGCCAAGAAGATTACGTTTGAAGACCTGAAGGAAATCCTGACGCCGGGCTTCTAGGGCTTGCAAGTTGATCGTGTTGGGGTTACATTGACACGTGTCGTAGTGAGGGCTTGTTGATGTCTTTACCGTCACCCATGGTCAATTACCGTCCACTCGGCCTGTACCATCCTATTCCGGTCCCGGTTTCCAGCAGCATTAAGAAAAGGCTGGCCTATATGGCCCCAAGTCGGCAAAAATCTTACGAGGATCCAGAGCGGAACCTTTGTGTACGCCGGCTTCCGCTTCTGAAGGTTGACTTTAAGCCATTGGACGGGACAAACCCGATCCTGATCCTGATTGATCCTTTGAAAAAGCTGGTAATGGGCGCGCGACGTCTTAATACCGATACGATGCTCCATAACCGGCATGGGGAAGCAATTGGCTGCACTCCCGCCCTGGATCGGCTTAAGGACAAGCTAAAATCCTTGACGTTGGAAAAGCCGGTATTCAAATTGCCGGATGACCCACACTTGGCCGCGCTGACCGAGCGCTTACGTGCGTATTATGCCCAAAAGCGGGATTTGATGGAACGATTGACAGCCATTGCGGAGGTTCAGGAAGGGCTGGAAAGGCCTGCGGATCAGCCTATTCCGGGTAAGGTGGATATCCCGGTGACAGACGAGCTGCTACAACCCCTGATAAACCGAATTGCAGGGCAGAAAGACCCGTACCGGAATCCGCAGGAGGATCTCGAAGTGGCCTACGTGGAGCTGACCAATGTGGACTTCGTTCCCGAGGGCGAGAGGCAAGGCCTAAGCGTTGTGCTGGATACCTACAAGGGGAATCTGCTTGGCGCAAGAACCTACGAAGGCAATGAACAGAACCTGTTCGAAGCCAAGGAAATGCTAGAGGGAAAGATAAGCCAGGTAAAGCAAAACTCAGACTAGGTTTCAACCGCTTCTATCTTGGTGACGGTGCCGGTACGTCCGTCGATCTCAACCCAGTCGCCGTCTTTAAGCCAGCCGGTAATATCGGCCAGGGACATCACCGTGGGAATGCCCATCTCCCTAGAGACGATGGCCATGTGCGATAGCGGGCTGCCATGTTCAAACAGCAGGCCGCTGGCCGAGGGCAACAGGAGCATAAAACCGGGGTCGCTCTGGCGGGCCAGCAGGATTTCGCCCCCTTTCAGGCAGGCATTCCTGGGATCGGAAATAAACATGATAGGGCCGCGGGCCGTGCCGGGCGAGCAGCCAATGCCCTTGCGCTGCTCGGTATCCTGATGCCCGTTTTTGCTGCCGTTCAACAGCGCGGTATCACGGTCGGGAATGGTGTTTTTGTGGACAATGCCGTAAGTTTCAAACTGGCTGGCCGGGGCCGGCAGTTGGGCATAACCCTGGAACTCCGCCTTGCGAACCGAAACCAGCCCCTTAAGGTTGGTGCAGGAAGCGGCGCCATCGATATACCCCAGGATTTCCGTAATTTCCAGGTAGTAGATGTCGCGGGCATCATCCAGCACACCCAAGGCTTCGAACTTCTGCCCAATCTCGTTGAAGATGAGCCGCAGCTTGCCGATCAGCCGGGTCAGCAGGAAGCGCATATTTTCCCTGTCCCGGACACGGCTGCGCGTGTTCCGTAAAATCCAGTTAAAGACGAGTCGACGCCAGGGCTGTTTTTCCAGGGCTTCGGCAACCTGCTTCTCGGCCTCTTTGCGGATCTCCTGTTCCTTTTCAACGGTTTCGGCGAGGGGCTCGGCTTCTGCCTTCAAGTATTGCCGGGCCTGGTGGCCAACGGCCCGGAACAGCAATAGCGGATCGTCTGCAATATTGGGGCATTCCAACTTCAGATCCTCTGGACAGCGGTCGCCATACTGGCTCATATAGCCGTCGTACAGCGTCTTAAACTCCGGCACGGCTTCCATCGCTTCCTGGGTCGTGTCAACGGAACCGCTGCAAAGGGCATCCAGCAAGTTAGGATAATGCATCGCGCACCGGGCCAGGGACTCCATCTGCTTCACCGGCTCTATGCTTAACAGTCCGCCTTCCCCGCAAAGCAGGTCATTCTGAAGGGAGCCGTCTACATCGTTACACCAGCGCTTGCTGTATTTGCCCAACAGGGAATAAAAAACCGTGGCATAGAAGTTATTAAGCAGGGGGATGCTCCAGCGCGTGTATAAAATGGCTCCCATCCGGTGGTATAAAACGCTGAGGCTATCCTCATCCAGCGTCTTGATATCCGGCCAGTCCCGATCGATGGTTTTTTCGACCATGGCCATAAACTGCTTAACGCGGCGGCGGTGCGTAAAATGGTTGCTAATCAAACCCAGCAAGGTACCCAGCATCCGCCCGTTTTCCGAGAAGTGTCCAAGCACATCCTGCTTCTGTGACGCCAGTTCATTATTATCGTCCTGACTGATGCCCAGGAAACGCTCGATGTTCTCGCGGTACATGGCAAAACCGGGAATAAAGGACCAGGCGGCATTAAGACTATTGTTGTTATAGTAAATCCGGCCGCGGATGAGCCCGATAATCCGGCTGAAGACCTGCTCGTTCTCCGCAATCCTGGTGTTGGAAACCCGCATAAACCGGCAGAACTGTCGGTAAATGGCCGCGTAATACCGCCGTGCAAAGGAGAAGGTGAGCGGGGTAGTAATGCCGCCCCAGCTTTCCATAAAATCGGTGTTGTCCCAATGGCTCAGGATCGAGCTGGTCTGGTTAAGCAGAGGGGTTGTAATGGGCCGGGACTGAAGAATATAAAGCTTATGGTTGGCAATAGCCCATTCCACATCCTGGGGGTAGCCCATGACCTTGCCTGCTTGACGTACCAGGTTGGTAATCTCGGCAATCTCCGCATCGGTTAAACTGGGCTGGCCTGCCTGCGGATCCGGGATTTTAACCGGGCAGAGCCCACCGAGGACTTCTGCCTGGTATAAATGGGCAATATGCTTATTCACGATATCGCGCTGGACAATGGATCCGATCTCGTCCACATAGAACACGTCCGCGTTGCACTCGCCAGTGACCAAAGCCGTGCCAAGGCCGTAAAGAGAAGAGACAACCGCAACGCCCGTGTTCCCGGTTATAGGATCCGCGCCGAAGGCGACGCCGGAAACATCCGACCGAACCATATGCTGGATGATGACGGCCGGGGCTTTAGGTGTATCGATCAGCTTCTGCGCGGCGCGGTATTTCAGCACCCGTTCACTGAAGGCGGACTTCCAGACCTGGACAATTTTATCTTTAACATCGCGATCGGAAACAAACAGAAAGCTTTCCAGTTGGCCTGCGAATGAATGGTTGGCGCTGTCTTCTTCCGTAGCGGAAGAGCGGACTGCGACCAGTTCCCCGTTAGGGCAAAGTTGCGCCAGTGCATTTTCCAGCGCCGTTATAAAGGCCGGGTTTGGCTCCAGTTCATCCAGAAAGTCCGGGGCTTCTGACGCTTCGTGGCTCTCTTCTTCCCAGCGTGCCAGCTGGTTTTTCTGGGCGTCGTTCAAACTATCGTAAAAGGCTTGTGGAGAAACGACAAACCACTTGGGGACGGGAAAACCGGCCTCAGCCAATACCGAAAGTGACCTCGCCTTACCGCCTAAATCCCGCGCAGCGCCCGCTTCGCCTGACTGAACTATATATGACATCATGGAGAGTCCCAGTTCCTATCTTGGTTATTCAGTGCACAATATAGAGTCCCGATCCCAAAATGTAAGGGATGCGCTGTAGTCACTTAACTTCTATGTTTGTAGAAGCACATCCATACAAAGGCCTGATAACGCGTCGGCGAATCGATCGAAAACTTTAATATATCAATAATGTAAAAAAGATCAGTATCCTATTACACCGGATACTGATCTTTTGTCGAGGGCGCTCGGAGGGCTTTATTAGCCGCCGAGGCGAATGCTATTTACCGCCGAGGATGGTCTGAATCAATTGCAGGATAATATTCTGAATCGGGTTGCCACCACCATCCATCGGGAATAAGGTGCCAGGCGAAGGCGCTGATTTATCGACATCCGTCTGTGTAATGTCGGAGCCGTTGCCATCTTTCTGGGCAACCTGGGTTACCTCGCTAAACGTAATGGAAGCTTCCTCTAACCTTGTCTGGTTATCCGGCAAGCCGCTAAAGTTGACAAAATTATCAACCATCACATCCAACGCGCTTTGCTGTTGCTTCAGGTTGTCGCTAAGCGGCTTTAAGGAGCCACCAAGGGCGGTGCCAAACAGCTTTTCCATAAAACCAACCAGGGCTACCTGTTGATTCAGCTTACTTTTGTACTGGGTCAATTCTTCAAGGGTGGCTTTACCATCTGCGCCCGGCTTGCCGCCGGCACCATTAATGTCTTTAACACCGCGCACATCCGCAGCCCGGATGACATTTAAATACGCTTCCGTGTTCAGCTTGGGTACGGGCTTTTTGGGTGG
>CALAJO010000041.1 GCA_937922745.1 uncultured cyanobacterium | reverse complement strand
GTTCCGCCACACACCTTCCAGCATCCGTTTCATCTCTCTTTCGGAATGGGCCACGTTAAATTCCTGGTTCACGGCAGCGGCAGCGCTTTTGCCAAAAGCCGGTTGCGGGGCAACAGGTTTTGGTAAACCAACTGTAGAGCGCATTTTAAAGCCGTAATGGGTTTGGATATTCATCACTTTCCTCACTTCACCAATACAAATCCTCACTGCCTAAGTAAAACCAATCAAAGTGTAAAATTGACACCATGTGGCAAAAGCGTTACATTTCATGCGCTCTCTAATCTACGACAACGAGAACAGTGAAAGAAATCGCGTTTCGGACGTGGCATTGTATCGAAATATTACGAAATGCGACGTTTCATCCTATCCATCCTTCGGATTAAACCCATGCCTGTATTTCCCCTCCAGATAAGGGATTTTTCAGGATACACCCCGGGTCTACACCGTTTAGATGAGGCTCCTTATTCCGCGAATTCCTAGAATGAAATTAAGCCTTGAGTGGGCTGGAGAGTAGGAGCAAATCAGGCATGGCACGCATGTTCAATAGTGAGTCGCAACCGCAGAAGGCGGAGATCAAGTATTCCTCCAAGCTGATTTCGGCATTAAACAAATTCGCCAAAGTCATCTCGACCGACGTTAAGAATCCGCTGCTGGAAAAATATGGCGATGCCTACGACCACCTGATTAAAGGCGATGCCCACCGCTTGCGGGAAGAAACCGCCGAAGCCATTCGGGAATATGAAACCGCCCTCTCCCTCAACCCGGAACTGGTGGATGCCTATGTCGGCCTCGGCCGTTGCTATCGCCGCACCGGGGAGCTTAAACAAGCCATCCAGTATTTTGAAAGCGCATTGCGTCATAATAATTTCAACAAGGAAATCCATTTGGAGATGGCAAAAGCCCATCACGAGGCGGGTATCCCGCTGAAGAGCATCCATCACTTTCGCATGGCGATTAAGATTGATCCCGGTTTTGTGGAAGCGATGTTTAACCTCGCGCTCTGCCTGGAGCTGCAAGGCGAGCTGGCCGAACCCACCAGGCTTTACGAAAAGATTGTTGAACTGGATCCGGATTTTGTGCCCGCCTACAATAACCTGGGCAGTATCTATATGCGCCAGGGGCAGTACAAGGCCTCAGAAGAGATGTTTCGCAAGCTGATTACGATGGCCCCGGATTTCTCCCGTGGTTACTTCGGGCTTGCCATTGCCCTCGATCGTTCCAATCGGCCACAGGAAGCGCTTCAGTATTACGAAAAACTGCTGGTGATGAAAGCCCATCAGCGCAACAAGGATTACATTGAAAACCGCGTGGTCACGCTTCGCAAATCCCTGGGGATGAAGCCCAAGGCCACCAGCAGCGGCTCAGTGCTTGTCCGCGTCAAGTAGGCCCAGCAGCCACAACCTCAGATAATGTAGGGCATACTGGCTGAACCAGTACTTGATGTATTTGCGGTCATATCGCGGATTAACCAGCACCTTTTTGGCCAGCGTCTCCTTGCCAGCTTGTGCCAGACCAATATAGACCAATCCTACCGGCTTGGCATCCGTTCCGCCCGTTGGGCCTGCAATGCCGGTGATGGAAAGACCGACATCCGCTTGTGATTTCTCCAGGATCCCTTCGGCCATGGCCTTCGCAACAGCTTCACTCACGGCGCCATGGGTTGCCAGGGTTGCTTCCGGCACGCCCAGTTGTGACGTCTTCGCCGCATTGCTATACGTCACCATATTGAGGAAGGTATAGTCCGAACTGCCGGAAATATCCGTCAGTCTGGAACTGACCAGTCCGCCGGTACACGATTCCGCCACGGCCAGTTGAAGCTTTTTGGCGCGCAGCAGGTTGGCAACCACCTCTTCCAGTGTTTCCTCGTCCTTGCCAAAGCAGTACTGACCCACTCGAGACAGAATTTCCGTTTCCGTCGGCGTAATGAGTTGATAAGCGGCCTCCCTGGTTTCCGCCTTGGCCGCGATGCGAATCTTCACTTCAGCCTGCCCCACATAGGGCGAAACCGTGGGGGAGGATTGGGCCATCAGGTCACGGAGTTTTTCACCTAACAAGGATTCCCCGATACCGGTAAACTTGAGGAACCGTGTGACCAGAATCCGTTTGTCCGGCTGCTGCGCCAGGATTCGAGGCAATGCCTCTTCTGTCCACATCGCCTTCATTTCCCGCGGCACACCGGGGAAAGCCAGCAGCAGGCAAGGCCCTTCCACTTCCCGCTCGGCGCCCACCTTGTGGGTAATGTCCCAGTAAAGCCCAGGGGCAGTTCCCATGCGGTTCAGGATCGGTTCACCGTCAACGGGGCGCAAGGCCTGCTTGAGGTTGGTGCTGCTCATCGGCATATCCCGTGTAATAAAAAAGGCCTTGATTTTTTCAACCGAGCCTTCATCCTCGGCCAGCGGGGTATCCAGCAGTTCCGCCAGGGTGGACACGGTCAGGTCGTCATCAGTCGGGCCCAAGCCCCCCGTTACCAGGATGAGGTTGGAGCGGCGGAACGCCTGTTGAAACAACCCCTTGATCCGCTGCGGGTTATCGCCCACCGAGGTATGGTAAAACACATCGATGCCAATGGCGGCCAGCTCTTGGGAAAGATAGGCGGCATTGCTGTTGATGACTTCTCCCATCAAAAGCTCCGTCCCCACGGCAATGATTTCCGCTTTCCAAGACGTGTTTTCAGCCATGATTCCTCCAATCTCATCCATGTTGACACCGACCAACCTCATCCAACCACGACCGGCCAGGAGAGTAAACCGTCTTGAAGCGTTGCCCGCTCCGCGACCGAATCCATCTCTTGAACCGGGGGCGGGACATGCGGTATTTTGGAAGGGTAACGGTTGATGATGGCGGTTGCATTTTTGACGGACAGGCAGGGGCTTGCATGAAGGCCATACGGAAAGAGCGCCCGGAAACGGGCTTTACCATTGCGGAAACGAATAAACCCATTTATACCGATCACGAAGTTTTGATCAAAATCTCTTACGCCTCCATTTGCGGCACGGATCTGCACATTACCCAGTGGGATGAATGGAGCGCTTCGCGGATTAAACCGCCGATGACCTTCGGCCACGAATTCTGCGGCATTGTGGAAGCGGTTGGCAGCCAGGTTACCCACGTTCGGCCCGGCGATTACGTCGCCGCGGAGATGCACATCCCGTGCAACACCTGTTACCAGTGCATGGTCGGCAAGCGCCACATTTGCCAGAACGTGAAAATTGCCGGCATCGACCTGGACGGATGCTACGCCGAATACATCAGCCTGCCCAAGGATCAGTTGGTTAAAATTCCCGCCTCTATTCCACCGGAACATGGGGCCTGCCTGGATTCCCTTGGCAATGCCATCCACGCGGTTTCCAAGGGGGATGTTTCCGGCAAGTCGGTTCTGATTACCGGCTGTGGGCCCGTTGGGTTGTTCTCGGTCGCAGTGGCGAATGCCCTTGGGGCAACCCAGGTGTATGCCTCCGACATCAGTGAATACCGGTTGGATTTGGCCCGGAAAGCGGGTGCAACCCAGGTTCTCAACCCGCAGGCGGATAACGTGAATGACATCCTTTTGGATAAAACTCATGGCCGTGGCGTGGATGTGGTGCTGGAGATGTCCGGTAACCCGGCCGCCATCCGTAATGCATTCGAAGCGCTGGCGCTCGGCGGCACCATGATCCTGTTTGGCATCCCCAAGTCCACCGTTGAGCTGGATATCACCAACGGCATCATCTTCAAGGAGGCCAGGGTGCTGGGCGTCAACGGGCGCGAAATGTTCGAAACCTGGATTTTGATGCTCGACCTGCTGGAATCCGGCCGGTTGAAGATTGATGACCTGATAACCCATCGGCTGCCGATGGACAGGTTTGGCGAGGCGATTGACCTGGTTGCCTCCGGCCAGTGCGGCAAGATTATATTGGAACCCTGGAAAGGAGACTGACCTGATGAGTGAGGCGACATTATCCGCATCCCAACGCCTGGGCTTTTTAAACGACGATATCCAGGCGTTAAAGGACGCCCATCTGTACCAGACCTTGCGCACCCTGCAAGGGCCGCAGGACGTGGAATGCATAATTGACGGGAAAAAGGTCATCAACTTCTCCTCCAACAATTACCTGGGCTTAACCCATCACCCTGCATTGATTGAAGCCGCCCACCGCGCGATTGATACCCATGGGGTCGGGACGGCGTCCGTCCGGACGATTATCGGGACGATGGACATCCATCAGGAACTTGAGCGGAAGCTGGCCGACTTCAAGCACACGGAAGCCTCCCTTGTCCTGCAATCCGGCTTTATGGCAAACACGGCCGCCATCACCAGCATTCTGGGCGAAGGGGACGTCATCCTCAGCGATTCCCTGAACCATGCCAGCATTATTGATGCATGCCGGATGATGAAACAGGTGCCCACCAAGGTTTATCAGCACAAGGAGATGAACCAGTTGGAAGACCTGCTGAAGGAAACCCGCCATGCCCGGCGTCGGCTCATCGTAACCGATGGGGTGTTTAGCATGGATGGGGATATTGCCCCGCTTCCGGATATTGTGGCGCTCGCCGAGCGGTATGATGCCATTGTCATGGTCGATGACGCACATTCCAGCGGTGTGCTGGGGAAAAACGGCCGCGGTTCCGTGAGCCACTTTGGCCTGGAAGGGCGCGTGGACATTCAGATTGGCACGTTATCCAAAGCCATTGGCGCCATGGGAGGCTATGTCGCCGGGCCGGAAGTGCTGCGGAACATCCTGATCAACAAGGCGCGTCCCTTCCTGTTCAGCACATCCCATCCGCCTTCGGTTATTATGAGCTGCATGGCGGCAATCCAACTCCTAGAGAGCGATACAACCCTGATTGATCGCCTGTGGGAAAACACCCGCTACTTCAAAGCGGGCATGCAGCGCATTGGCTTCCAGGCGGATAGCGAGACACCTATTGTTCCGGTTATTGCGGGCAGCTCCGAGAAGGCGCAGCGCTTAAGCCAGCGCTTGTTCGAAGAAGGGATTTTCGGCCAGGCCATCGTTTTTCCAACCGTTGCCCGAGACAAGGCCCGTATCCGCATCATCGTGACGGCCGCACACACCCAGGCCCACCTCGATCAGGCCATCCACACCTTCGAAAAACTGGGCAAAGAATTGGCGATTATTTAATTCAACGTAACCCTTAATTTCCAAACATGCTTTTTATCGCTTCGTTAAATTGCATGAGCAAAAACGATCAATTCCCAATCTCCTGATGTTTTCATAAGTTATTAGTTGTCATATTTACAGAAAAGAGAAACAGGATGATTGAAGCGCTCGTTTTGGCAGAATAACCGTGTTAAGCCACAAACAGACCCGGGCTTTTAATCAATATATCAGACGTTACGGGAGCCATTCGCTGGAGTTACACCAGTATCTTGCGCGTGCTGTTCCGGATGAAAAGGTTTTCCAGCAACCTATTCCCGCTGATGCTATGGCATACTGTAATAAAAGACGGGAGTTGGAAGACCACGGCGGGGGCGAGGAAGCTTTAGTTCCTTTTAATGCAGGTTTTCAGCAATATCAGGCAAGCTGGGGGTATGAGGAAACCAAAAAAGGCCGCATTGCCATTATTACAAATACAGATGAGCCTCACTTGGATCAATTAAATACTTTTTTTGAGGATAAGCTCAGCCAGTATATAAAGAATGTACGTGGCGTCAGGCAACAGTGTTGTCGTATTGCCTTTTCTTTCCTCAGACAGTTTGGATTGTAACAGTTTGCTTCTGTAGAATTTATTTTATATCTCTTCTTGTATATAATGCGCTGAAAATAAAATGGGAGTGTTGAATAAATGACGATGAATGCGCGCTTTGGCATGCATCATGTGCTGAGTGAGCCTGTTGCAAGAGGGTATGCCTCAATTATTGGCGGCAGGGCGGATGAAACAGCGGTGAAGCAAATTGCTTATCTCGCCCAGCATACGCGTGATCCCTTGTTTCAGGAGGATGCAAGCGTCGAATGGCTGGCGGATCGCTTTACGGTGCGAACGTTGCCGGACAGAAGGGCCCTGGTGATTACGGAAACCGATGACGAGGGTGAAGCGAGGAATGCACAGCCGTCTCATCTGGCGGGGTTTCATGCTTTTCGGCAGGCGATGGATAAACTGCTGGCTCCTATTTACGGTAATGGTCATTCCAGCCAAAGCTGGCAGAAGCACCAGATTATTTCCGCCGCGTACATGGCGGCGCTGGAATCCAACGAACAGACACGGCAGCGTCTCCATCACGTCGGGTAAGGCCTGTAATCTATGGTCAAACCTGATAGGCGGTCATCGCTTCCGCAGAAAGGATTTGGGATAAGCGTGCTTCCGTCAGCAGGTTGCCGTCCTTGTCGGGGATATCTTCTTCTAATACCACCTGGCGAACGGTTTTTCCTTCCTTCATAACCTTTTTCGCAATCTCTGCGGCTTTGGCGTATCCAATATAGGGGTTAAGCGCCGTCAGCAGAATGGTGCTATGCTCAAGCCGATGCGTTGTCTGCTCGGTATTGGCCTCCAGCCCATCAATGCATTTATCCGCCATCAGTTTCAGGCCGTTGGTCAACAGCTTCATGGAGTCCGTTACCTTCAGCAGTATCAACGGCATCATCACATTCAACTGTAGCTGGCCGTTCTGCGCACAAAGCGACACGGCCAGATCGTTTCCCTGCACCGCGTACGAGAGCTGATCCATCAGTTCCGGAATGACCGGATTGACCTTGCCGGGCATAATTGAGGAGCCTGCCTGGAGATCCGGCAGCTTCAGCTCCCCAATGGCCGTTTTGGGGCCGGAGGAATAAAACTTCAGGTCGTGGGCAACCTTTTCCAGTTCCAGCGCAATACCCTTTAACGCTGCGGAATAAGCAGCCACACTGCCAAAGCTGCTTGTTGCCTGAAAGTAATCCGCGACCGGTTTGAGCGGTAAACCGGAGATTGCGGACAGGTTCTGCACGACTTTTTCCCGGTAGCCGGGCGCGGCATTTAAGCCTGTGCCGACTGCGGTGGCGCCAAGCCCTACTTGGAGGAGTTTTTGGCTGGCGTGTTCGGCATTTTCGGCGGCATCGGCCATGGCATGGGCATAAGCGCCAAAAACATGCCCCAGCGTCAGCGGGACGGCGTCCTGCATATGGGTGCGGCCGGAAATAACAACCGACTGAAAGCTTGTCCCCTTGGCCTCCAATGATTCAACCAGTTGCCGAAGGCTTTGCATCAATGCCGGATGCATCGCCAGAAGGGTCAGGCGAATCACGGTCGGGACGACATCGTTAGTGGATTGCCCGTAGTTCACATGGTCGTTAGGATGGACGAGATATTCGCCGAGCGTGCCGCCGAGCAGCTCCGTTGCCCGGTTCGCCAGGATCTCATTGGCGTTCATATGATGGGACGTTCCCGTCCCGCCTTGGTAAACATCCACAATAAACTGGTCGTCGAATTTCCCGGCAATCATCTCGTCGGCGGCACGCATAATGGCTTGCCCAATGCGCCGGTTCTCCTCCGCGTTATGGGGCGAAAGCACGCCCAGTTCCATATTGCTTTGGGCCGCGGCCTTCTTAATCCAGCCAATCGCGCGAATGGCCGCAGGATACATCTGGGTTGCCGTAAACCCACTCATGGGAAAATTCTCCCGGCCCCGATCCGCGTGAATGCCGTAATAGGCATCCGCCGGGATTTGACGCGTGCCAAGAGAGTCCTTTTCGCTTCGGTATGCCTTCTCCGTCATCTGCCTGCCTCCGCTTTTAATCGTTGTCTTTACATAGCAAGCCTGATCATCCGAGTCAAGCATCCCGCTTCGGCAATATGAGAAAGGGCGGTTGGCCCTAGCCGTGGGCGACGCGGGCGTATTCGATGAGGTTAATGGTGTTGCCTTCCGGATCCATAATATTCACAAGCTTGCCAAACCGCTCTTCCCGGATGTCGTCCTTGAACATGACATTCTTGGCTTTCAACTCCCGTGCAAAGGCCTCCAGGTCATCCACCTGGAAGCAGATGACGCCTGCGCCCGTACGATTGAGCGTCGGATGCTCCTCATCCTCCTCGTGCAGGGCAAATTTGCCGCCAGGCGTATTAAACTGAACCCAAGCGCCGCGATCCGCCTCGATTTCCAGCTTTAGCACATCGCGGTAAAACGCCTTGGCGCGCTCCATATCCTTGGCAAAGTAGACAAAGTAAGCGACATTGGTAATTCCCATTGGTGCAGCCTCTCATTCACAAAACAGTTTCATTTCGCCCATTATAGGCGGGACGAAAGCATCTGTCATGGAGTGGCGGGTTTAGGCTTGCGCCGTCTTGCGATGCGGGGTGTTTTTCAAGAGGAAAATGGTAATTATTCCGCCCAGTATCCCGATCAGGCTAAACACCTGCGATGCCGTCAGCAGGTTATCCACCCAGTACACCACATCACCGCGGAAGTACTCAATCACAAACCGGATAACGCCATACCCGATGAAGAAGCCGGCGGCCGTGACGCCTGGGGTTTTGCTGGTTTTGTAAACCCGGTTCAGCAGAAAAATCAACACAATCAACGCTGCGCTTTCGAATAATTGCGTGGGATAAACCGCATTGGGGTAGGTTTCGTGGAAGAAGGGAAAGTGGACGCCAAACGGACCATCGGTTTCACGGCCATAACAGCACCCGCTAAAGAAGCAGCCGATGCGCCCAATGGCCAGCCCTAGCGCCGCAGGCGGCATAATAATATCGGCGAATTGTGGCAAAGGCAGCTTTTTGAGCCGCGCAAACAAAACGCCTGCCATGATCGACGTGACCAGGCCACCGTACCAGACCAGCCCGCCCCGATCCAGGAGGATGCGCTGGGGTTCTGCCCAGTACATATCCGGGAAATAGACGACATACAGTAGTCGCGCCCCGATAAAGCCGGAGAGGATAATCCATAAAATAGCCTGGAGATAAAGATCAACGTTATGCCCGGCAGCCTTGGCCCGCTTCATCACCCAAAGCGTCCCCACGATAAAGCCCAAAGCCACCAGCAACCCAAACGAATACAGCGTAATGGGGCCAAGTTGAAACAGGATGGGATTCATCAGGGAGGAACCTCTTTGCGGCGTAGTGTGCTTTTATTATAGGCACAATAAACCCACAAACCAACAATCGCATCCAACGGTCTGTGTTTTTTAACGGATGTCAAAATCCATAACATTGCCGATAATGGGTTTATGTTGAAGATCAGGCTGCCTGTTTTTCCTTATGACTGAAAAACGCCTTAACGCCAAACGCATCGTTATTAAGCTCGGCACCCAGCTTATGATTCGCGAGGATGGCTCGCTGGCCAGAAAGCGGCTTGCCAACCTGGTCTATCAATGCGCCAGTCTGGTGCATCAAGGCAAGGAACTGCTCATCGTGTCCTCCGGGGCGGTGGGGTTGGGTCGGCAGGTGCTGAACCTGAAGACGAGCAAGCTGACGCTGACGGAAAAGCAGGCGTGCGCCGCTGTGGGGCAAAACCTGTTGATGGATGTTTACCAGGAACTTTTTCGCAACTACGAACTGCCCACCGCGCAGTTGCTCCTGACCGCCTACGATTTCGCGGATCGGACGCGCTACCTCAACCTGCGAGAAACCCTGGAGAAGCTCCTTGAGCTCCAGGTCATCCCGATCATCAACGAGAACGACACGGTGTCCACCACCGAGCTGGAGGACAAAGGGAAAAGCTTCGGTGATAACGACAAGCTCTCGGCACTGGTGGCCAGCAAGCTCGGCGCGGATTTACTGGTCATCTTTACCAATGTGGATGGGATTTACACGGATAATCCCCAAACGAACCCCAATGCGCAGCGTATCCCGATTATCCAGGGCTTTGAGCAGCTCAAGGAAATTGTGACCGATGGCAAGTCCGACTATGGCCGGGGCGGCATGGCCTCCAAGATTGAGGCGGTAAAGATTGCCGCCATCACCGGCGTGCAGACGATTATCACCTCCGGTCTCAAGGACAACGCGCTGTCCGACATTTTTAACCCGGACAAAGAGAGGCCCGGCACCCTCATTCTTGCCCAAAATGCTTTGCCGAACCGAAAGCGCTGGTTTGGCCTGGCTTCCGGTTATCAAGGCGTAATAAGAATTAATGACGGGGCAAAGACGGCCCTGATTGAACGTTTCGCCAGCCTGTTGCCCAGCGGCGTCGTTGCCGTGGAAGGGGATTTCCAGCCCCGCCAGGTGGTGAGCATCCAGGATGAGCAGGGCATTGAGATCGGCCGGGGGGTCATCAACTTCTCCGTGGAGGACACCCGCAAGATCCAGGGGCGGCAGAGCCGGGAGATTGTGGAGATTCTCGGCCCGGTGGAAAATGATGTGGTGATCCATCGCGACAATCTTGTGATTTACCAGGAGTACCAATTATGACGTCAGCCACGGATAGCATTGAAAGCCTGCTGATCCAGGCCCGCCAGTCCTCGTATGCACTGGCTACACTGTCAACTGACCAGAAAAACCAGGCGCTGGAAGCCTTTGCCCAGGCAATTGAAACCCACGCCGACACGTTACTGGCAGCCAATGCGAGCGATTTGGAGGTCCAACAGGGTCAGATTGCAGCGTCCATGTACCAGCGGTTGAAGCTGGATAAAGGCAAACTTTCGCAACTGGTTCAAGGCATCCGGGATGTGGTGAAGCTGGAAGACCCGACCGGTAAGGTGCTATCCAAAACCCTGCTGGATGACGGATTAATACTGGAAAAGATTAGCGTCCCGATTGGGGTGGTTGGGATCATCTTCGAGTCCCGGCCGGATGTGATTCCGCAAATCCTGTCGCTGGCGCTGAAAAGTGGAAACGCGGTGGTGTTAAAGGGCGGTAAAGAAGCCACCCACTCCAACCAGGCCTTTATGGAGCTGGTTCACCAAGTGAACCGCCGGTTCGATTTTATGCCGGAAGGCTGGGCCCAGTTGCTGGAAGGGCGGGAAGCCGTCCACGAGATGCTGAACTATCCGCAATACGTGGATCTGGTGATTCCGAGAGGATCCAACCAATTGGTTCAGTCGATTATGGCGGCCACTAAAATCCCCGTTCTGGGCCATGCAGATGGCGTTTGCCATCTGTACGTTCATCCCAGCGCGGATGTGGCCCAAGCGATCACTATTGTTATCGATGCCAAGACGCAATATCCTGCCGCCTGTAACGCCTTGGAAACATTGCTGGTTGATTCGGCCATCGCACAGGATTTTCTTCCGCCGTTTGCACAGGCTGCAAAGCAGGCCGGAATGGTCTTAAAAGGGTGCGAAGCTACGCGTGCCCTTTTGCCGGACATTGCCCCTGCCACGGAAGCGGACTGGCGGACCGAGTACGGCGATCTCACGCTTTCGGTCAAGATCGTCGAAAGCCATGCCGCCGCAATCGATCACATCAACCGTTACGGCTCGCACCATACCGATGGCATCCTTGCCCAGGATTCCGACGCCATTGAAAACTTTCTGAACCAGGTGGATTCCGCCAGCGTGTTTGCCAACGCTTCCACCCGTTTTGCCGATGGGTTCCGGTTTGGACTGGGCGCTGAAATTGGTATTAGTACGGCAAAAACCCATGCCCGCGGCCCTGTAGGGCTGGAAGGCATGGTCATCTACAAGTACAAGCTTCGCGGCCAAGGGCACATCGTTAAGGACTATACCGGCGAACAGGCCAAGCCTTTCCGTCATCAACCCTTATCATAAGAGGCTTTCCTCGTTGGGATTGGTTAAGATGCCTTGATAGGGATTATATCTTATCGTTCGGTCATGCTTACCGATCGAGATGTTTTACCATCCAGAGCAGGGCCAGGCGATAGCTGTCCAACCCAAATCCGCTGATGGTGCCTAGCACCACGGGAGAGATTAGGGAGTCCTTGCGGAAGCCCTCCCGGCTGTAGATGTTGGAAATATGCACCTCAACCACCGGGTTGGGATACAGGGTCAGCGCATCGCGGATGGCCACGCTGGTGTGGGTGTAACCGCCCGGATTGATGATAATGCCCTGCGTAGTCTCGATATTGCGATGGATGATGTCGATAATCTCCCCTTCGTGGTTGGACTGGAAGGTGCAGATCTCGATATGGTGCCGCTCGGCAATGTGTTCCAGCATCCGGTTCAGGTCATCCAGGGTTTCGTCGCCGTAGATATCCGGTTCGCGCTTGCCCAGCATATTCAGATTGGGGCCGTGGATCACCAGAATCTGGCAACTGTCATCCTGGATTGCCTTGGCGTCCCCTTTTTGCTGGGGCTTGGCTTGCGGCGGCGTAGGCTTTCCCTGGGGTTTGCCGGGGGGCGGGGCCTGCCCCTTCATCCGGAACGGAAGCGGACTAGACGACATGGTTCAAACTCTCCATCTGTGTTTGCCGTAAATAATGCTCGATAAACGGGTTCAGGTCGCCGTCCATTACGCCGTTAACGTTGGCGGTTTCCTCGTTTGTGCGGTGATCCTTGACCATGCTGTAGGGATGGAACACATACGACCGGATCTGACTGCCGAAGTTGATGTCCATCGCAGCCCCTTTGATGGCCGCCATTTTTTCCTCGTGCGCCGCAATCTTCAGCGCCAGCAGCTTGGATTTGAGCAATTCCATCGCAATATCGCGGTTTTGCAGTTGGCTGCGCTCCCGCTGGCATTTCACCACAATGCCTGTAGGCTTGTGCAGAATCCGGACCGCCGTTTCCACCTTGTTCACATACAGGCCGCCCGCGCCGCCACTGCGCATGGTGTCAAATTCCAACTCATCCGGCGGAATTTCGATGTCGTTATCCACGCCCTGCACAATCGGGCTGACTTCCACCGAGGCAAAGCTGGTTTGCCGTTTCCCGGAAGCGTTAAACGGGGAAATTCTTACCAGGCGATGCACGCCTTTTTCCGCCTTGGCGTAGCCGTAAGCGTATTGCCCGGAAAGTTTAATCGTGGCGCTCTTAATCCCCGCCTCCTCGCCTTCGGAGGTGTCCATCAGCTCTACCTTGTATCCTTGTTGCTCCGCCCAGCGCATGTACATCCGCAACAGCATTTCCGCCCAATCCTGTGCGTCCGTGCCGCCTGCGCCGGCATTAATCGTCAGCAGGGCATCGGATTCATCGTATTCCCCATTCAGGAGGTTCTGCAACTCCCAGCTGGAAAGCTCCTTGTCCATCCGATCGAGGCTGTCCGCCACCTCGGCGGCAATAGCCTCATCGCCCGCTTCCTCGCCCATCTCAATCAGCACTTCCGCATCCTCAAAAGCCTGATGCCATTGGGCATAGCGGCCCATCTTATCCTTAAGGCCATTGAGCCTTTGCAGGGTTTGCTGCGCCTTCTCCGGCTGATCCCAGAAGTTGGGGTTAAGGGTTTCCTGCTCCAATTGCGCCACCTGCTCCTGCAACTGCGGCGTATCCAAAAAGCCTTTTGCCGAGGCAAGCCGGGGTTGCAACAGCTCCAGCCGCCGTTTCAGATCGGAAAATGCAATGGGTTGGGACATAGTTAATCGCGATGCAAACGTTGACGATTACCCTTCTGAATGTACTGCATAAGAACGCGCGTGGCAAAGGGGAATTCGCGCGTTGGATGGAAGGGCTCGAAGCATTTCTTTCCTTTCCTTTTTTGATCCGGCAGGCTTAGGGCTTTTCCTAATGGGTATAGCTTGCAGAAAGGCGCACTTTTTGGGGAGTGGCGGTTTTCATTGTTCTACCCCGCTTTGGCCGGAAGACGGTATGAAACAGACGCTGACTTTTCGGCATGTTCCCATTACACTGTTGGCAAAACGCAATAAAGGATACCCGACGACTATGATTCCGCTTGATGGACTGACCGGAGAAAACATTTTTTCCAAAGGGCACGGCTATACCTACGATGATTTTATCCTGCTGCCCGGCTTTATCGACTTTGCCGTGGAGGACGCGGTGCTGGAAACCAACCTGACGCGCAATATCAGCTTGAAAAGCCCTCTTTCCAGCTCCCCTATGGATACGGTCACGGAATCGCGCATGGCCATTGCCATGGCCCTTCTCGGCGGTATCGGATTCATCCACTACAACAACACCATCCAGGAGCAGGCCAACGAAGTCCGTAAGGTCAAACGCTTCAAGAACGGCTTTATTACCGACCCCATCGTTTTAAGTCCAAACCACCGGATTGCGGACATTGACCGGATCAAGCGCCAGCAAGGGTATTCCGGCATTCCCATTACGGAGGACGGTAGCCTTGGCTCCAAGCTGGTGGGCATCGTCACCAACCGGGACATCGACTTTGTGCAGGATCGGGACACGCTGCTGAGCGAAGTAATGACCACCCATTTGATTACGGCCCAGGAAGGGGTTTCGCTGGAAGAGGCCAACCGCATCCTACAGGAAAGCAAAAAGGGAAAACTTCCCATTGTGGACAAGCAGTTTCGGATGGTGACCCTCATTTCCCGAACCGACCTCCTGAAAAACCGCGATTATCCGCTGGCTTCCAAAGGCATAGATAAACGCCTGCTGGTGGGAGCGGCCCTCTCCACCCGCCCGGAAGATCGGGATCGGCTGGAAGCGCTGGTGAAAGAGGGGTTAAACGTGGTGGTGATAGACTCCTCCCAGGGGAACTCCACTTACCAGATCGATATGATCAACCATATCAAGTACCATTATCCGCAATTGGAAGTGATAGCGGGCAATATCGTCACCGCCGCCCAAGCCAAGAACCTGATTGACGCCGGCGCGGATGGCCTTCGCATCGGAATGGGCGCCGGCTCTATCTGCACCACGCAGAAAGTGATGGCGGTTGGCCGCCCCCAAGCCACGGCGGTCTTCCAAACGGCCCAATACGCCAAAGACTTCGGGGTTCCCGTTATCGCCGACGGTGGAATCGCCAATATCGGCCATATCATCAAAGCTCTCTCGCTTGGGGCGTCCGCGGTGATGATGGGCGGCATGCTGGCCGGCACGGAGGAAGCCCCCGGCGAATACTTCTATAAGGATGGGGTGCGCCTGAAGAAATACCGCGGCATGGGCTCGGTGGAGGCGATGAACGAAGGCGGTGCCAAGCGCTATTTTGCTGATAAAGAGAAAATCAAGGTTGCCCAAGGCGTTTCCGGTTCCGTGGTGGACAAGGGCTCCTTACTGAGCTATGTGCCTTACCTGCTGCAGGGGCTGCGTCAGGGCTTCCAGGACATCGGCACCCGCAATATCCGCGAACTCCACGCGGCACTGTATAACGGCGATCTTCGTTTTGAGCTGCGGACGCACGCCGCCCAGGCCGAAGGGGATGTTCACCACCTGTACAGCTACGAAATGGAAATGGTGTAACCCCCAGTTCTTCGTTTCCGGTGCCAATTTGGTTATGCCGCTTCCAAGACTGGTTGCGGATACTGAAGTGACAAATTTGTTACAAACACCGTGTATGGACGATCACTATCTCATCAGCGATACATGGGATGTTGTTGTGGATCGCATGGGGTATCTTCTATTGCAGGCTTGTTACAAACATGGCTGCTCAATCAATGCGGTAAGAAAATGAGGCGCAACTTTATTTTAATAATTGTTTTTATATTTATAGATACAGTGATACAGTGTTATTAAGCCCACACATCAAGGTTTATCGTCATGGTTACTGCACTTCAGAACAATACGCCGGCTTCGGGTGAAGCGGGCCAAGCCAAGTTGCTTGCCGATATTCAGCAAATGTTGGGAAAGCCCAGCGTTGCGGAAAAGCTTGCTGCTGCAACCGGCATTACAGCGGAGTCGTTGGCGCCGCTGTTAAAAACAGCATCGGCGCCTGCGAAAACGGAAGCGACTGCCAAGCCAGCGGTTCCCGCCTCGGAGAAGCCAGCGACTACCCCTGCTGCCCCGGCAGCACCCAAAACGGAAAAACCTGCGGAAGGCAACGTCACCAAAAAAGAGAGTACCAAGGACACGATCCTTAAATTAATTACGAACCTGCTGGCCCAACGGCTTGCAAAACCGGCCGCAGACAAGCCGGATCCTGCCAAGGCAGGAACGCCGGCAAACCAGTTGCCCCAGGGGCTGGATTTTAGCCGGTTCTTCGGTCCGGCGGAAAAACCGGGGTTCTTTTCCCCGATTATCCAGAATTTCTATGGCAGTGGCGCGTCCGCCTTCTGCGCACCTGGCCAGCTATCCGGCCCACTTGGTGGTTTGGACGGCTTTGGTGGCGGTTTTGTAGGCCCTATTGGCGGCGTGTACGGCACTGTTGTTGGCTACAACCATGGCAACGGCCAGGGTGGCCCGCTTGGCGGTGTGTACGCCAGCCTTAAAGGTACTGCCGGATGGGGAATGGGTGGCTTTGCCGGGGGCGGATACTATCCCGGAGGCATGTTCTCCCGGCTCGCCATGTAAGTTTTATGCTCACACATCAACAATTTTAGCTGCTACTCCATAAGCGCCTTCTTCGTCAGGCGCTTTTTTTATGTCCCGTCCCAACCATTGAGGTTAACTGACTGGATGATGGAGTGAATGAAGAGGTTGACTTCCTTTGCGCACATTCTTTCCTTTTCTCCCTTCCCGGTATGCCCTAATGCAGGAGAGTGGAGTACAATAGAAGCACTTATCATTTAACCAGGTGTTGGAAGAGAGAGTCACGCCAGATGTTTAGACAGGGTTCCCGCAGAAGGTATCGCAGAGGGCTTTGGCCCGTTATCTCCCGGATCTTTTATATCCATCCGCAAAAACAGTATATGTTGATCGTGATTAGCGCCATTATTATGGCCGCAGCGGTCTTTATGGGGCTGTTCCGGTTTCGCACGGCGGATCAGGGCGATATGCTGCTCCGAGGGAACTGGTATATCAAGCAGGGTAAGGCTGCCCTGGCTGTCAAGGAATTTGAGCAGCTGACCCGCCGTCACCGTGATAATTACGAAGCCCACTTGGCTTTGGGCAAGGCCTACATGGAAGTTGACGAGGAGGAAAAGGCTGCCAAGGAATTCCGTATTGCCTCCCGTCTGCGGGCGAAGAATCCAAAAGAGAGTGGCGCCCATGTTGCGCTGAGCCGCATGATGATTGCGCAAGGCAACTACCAGGATGCGGAGCGACAGCTATTCCAGGCTTACAAGGCGCGTGAGCAGAATAAGAAAGACCCGGAACTGCTGATGGCCATGGTGGATTTGTATGAAGACTGGGGCGATTACTACATGGAAAAGGACGCGCCCGATTACGAAAAGGCGTTCCTCAAGTATTCTGCCGGGTTACGGTATGTCCGAACCTATAACCAGCAGAAACCCTTACAGGAAAAGCTGGTTCGGACAGCTGACCATCTGTCGGGTCAGTATGACAACAACAAAGACTATAATAAGGCGATTGCCGTTTTAAAACGGGCCTTGCAGTATGATCCGTCGGCGGACAACCACATTAAGGTGGCCGAGATGTATGAAAAGAAAGAGGATCTCGACAAGGCCATTGATTGGTATCGCAAGGCTTACGAACTCGATCCCCGGATTATCAGCCTCAAGCTGTCCAATATGCTGATGAAGAAGGGGCGGGAACTTAACGAAGCCCACCTGGCGAAAGAAGCGGAGAAGTACTTTGCCGAGGCCAAGCGCATCAACGAAACCGTGAAGCTTCCCCACGACACCCTGTACCCCGTAAAAGCCGTCAACGTTAAGCTGGATTACAAAGTGAATGCGGATGCGTTTAGCCTGGTGCCCACCGTGGTTTACGACATCAAAAACGATGGCAGCTATCCTATCAACTTTATGGCCACTCGCGTGTATTTTATGACCGGCAACGACAAGCTCGCCGACGCCAACAAGGTTATCGCCAACAGCAACGATCCGCTGGCGCCCAGAGGAGAGCCCAAAGGGGCCCGCCGCGTCGAGTTAACGCCGGCCAGCGCCATCCCACTGGAAGACTTGGAGAAAGGGCAGCTCCGCGTTCAGATTTTCGTAAGTTATACCCGGGACGAAAACACCAAGTGGTACGAAGTGAAAAACGCGGAAACCGTTGTAGCCGAAGCCAAGCAGATGGAAGGCAAAGCGGAATCCCGTTAAAATCAATTATTCCAAGCAAAAACGCTTCCTGGGTGAGGAAGCGTTTTGCGTTTAACTCATTGTGTATCGGCCGAATTTTGGAGAACTTGAGAAAATTTTCGGAGTTGCGCAAAAAATCACGTCATTGGCTTTTGAATACTTGAAACCAATGCAAGCGCTTAATAAAAAACACACCGCCCGGAATGCGGGGCGGTGTGTTTAAATTTTGTGATAATTGCATTATCGGCAACTTTTTTCCAAACTTGAGGATTATTTCTTAAAGTCGGAAAAATGATCGTGAATTACGTTCTTAAATTGAAAATGGGGCACGTGGATTATTCAATGCCTAGCATCTTCAGTAGCATCACGATGAGCATTAACAACGAGGTATCGATTTTACCGGCATTGCTGGCTTGGGTTGTCGGCTGCGGCGCCTCCTTTTTCGTTTCGGCTGGCTGCTGAGTAACAGCCGGTGCAACAGCCGCCTGAACCGGGGCCTGGGCTTGAGCAATGACGCCGATGGGTTTGTAAGCGGTATTCACCCCGTCCTCGGCGGTTACTTTATCCCAAAAGACGAAGATTTCGTTTGCGCTGATCATCTCGCTGTTACCGTCCAGCTTTGCGATACCACGGATGTCATCCGCGGTTAAGCCGTCCTGGCCGGGGGTAATCCAGTCGTGAAACGCATTGGAAATCATCTTTGCCGTAACTTTGGCGGAATTCATCCGCTCGCTGTCTGTCGCGGCATTCTGGGTCGCGGCAAACGCGTCCAGCTCTTTCTTGTTAAGCTGGCCATTGCCATCCAGATCCGCGCCACCCGGCTTAAAGGCATCCAGGACGTGATCCACCGTAAAGGCAGAAAAAGAATCCTTGAAAGGACGACCGGTGATTTTATCTTGAACTTCCTTTTGTTGGAGCCGATCCCTGGGATCGAGCCCCTTGGGGCCGAAATCGGCGAATTGTGCCGCGCTGCGCGGCAAGGTGCCATTAACATTAACCATATGTGAAACACTCCCGAGGGCTGAAGACATTAATTTTGTTCTTATAAATATAAAAACAAAATTAAGATATTTTGTGATGCTTTATTAAAAATAAGGATTGAAATTTACAATCCAAATCTGCTCAACTATAATTAGCCCAATGCTTCTTAATCTGGAGTGAGCCATGCCGCCGCTTTTCCCTATCCATCATCGCTTAACGCCGCGTTTTCAAGGCCAGATCGATATGCTGCTGGTAGAAGATAACGTTGACCTGCAAAAGAGCCTCAAAGCGGAGTTGGAGAAGCTCACCAGTCCGGATGAGACAGATCAGGTGGTTGTGCATACCGCTGCTGATTTGGACACGGCTACGGATTTGCTGGCGACTCTGGGCCAAAACGTAAAGGCGCTAATTACCGATGGTTATTATCCCCGCTTTCCTGGCGGAGAACTGGTTGCCGATATCGGCGCACAAATTGTAAAGGCTGCCCGTAACGTCTCAAAATCCTTGCCGATCATTGCCATGTCCTCAGAATCGTCTTTTGGTCCAAAAGCATTGGCTGCAGGGGCAAATGCCTTTTTCCACAAGGATCTGTTAATGACTAAACAATTGGTGCCGTCTATCTTGCGCACATTGAGGGAAATGGGGCTCCCGTTGATTCAACCGTTGCCCAAGCTGGCCTACAATATTGACCGGATTGCACTGTGGCCACCGTTAAAGACGATAGTAAATGATGAGATCCATCAAAAACAGGGAATTACTCAGCAACATCTGATTAAAAAAGATGAGATACCCTCTAAAGCAACCCGAGGGATGTCAATTTATGCCAAAGCCGACAATACGGCCATCTTCAAACATCAGGTTGGGGTAGAAGACAAATTCATCGGTGGTGGGAGAATTGTTCAAGAGGGCGGCAACTACTTTTTCGAGCCGGATGAGCAGACCCGGGCCTATTTGGAGCAACACCTGCGTCAATGGCAGTCCTCGCCTGAAGCCGCGGCTTAAAGGGATAGATAAAGCAAAGGCTTTTTTCATTTTTCCGATAACCCCTTTATCGACCGATTTTTCCAAAACTTGAGAAAAATTTTTAAAACTCGGAAAAAATGGATGCTGATCGTTTTGAAATTACAAAATCAATCCTAATCTCAGCTTAAAATTGCTCCCCTTTGACAGAAACGGCGTGACACGATACGCTCAAAGTATGGCGCATTCACACGGACATTCGCATTCGCATCACCACCATCATCATGGGGGTGGCTGCGGCAGCCATGAATCCGGTGGGAATATCCGGCGACTGTTGATCGTACTGTTCCTCACCGGCATTTATATGGTGGTGGAATTCTCCGTGGGGTTATGGGCTAACAGTCTCGCCCTGATTGCCGACGCCGGCCATATGTTGATCGATGTGGGTGCGATTGGCCTGGCGTTGTTTGCAGCCTGGTTTTCCACCCAAACCGCTTCACCCCAAAAAACCTACGGCTACCAACGCATGGAAATCCTGGCCGCGTTTATTAACGGCATTTTCCTGGCCCTGGTTGCCATTTACGTGATTGTGGAAGCGGTACAACGCTTTAACGATCCGCCTGACGTGAAAGGCGGCGCATTAATGTGGGTTGCGACAGGCGGCTTGCTGATCAACCTGGTTTCCGCAGGGATTTTATTTACGGCCGGGCAGAGTAATATCAACATCCGCGGGGCCTTGATGCATGTCATTTCCGATTCGATTGGATCGCTTGGCGCCATTCTTGCAGGTTTTTTCATCCTTTATTTCGGTTTCAACAAGGCCGATCCAATCTTCAGTATCGTGATTGCTGTGCTGGTTCTGATTAATGCCTGGAAACTCATCCTGGAGGCGATGAACGTGTTGCTGGAGGCCTGCCCCGTTCACCTGAATGTGGCGGATATCCGATCGGCGTTGACCGATTTGCACGAGATTCGCGCCGTCCACGACCTGCACGTCTGGACGATCACTTCCGGCAAGGATGCGTTAAGCGTCCATATTGTGGTGGATGATATCATCCATTACACGCCGGACCTGGTCGTTAAAATCCAGCAGATCCTGAAGGAACGCTTTAACCTCACCCATCTTACGATTCAGTTGGAAACGCCCGATTTTGTCGAGGACGATATTCATTTTTAACTGTAACAAAACGTTAAAAAACAGCCGTAATCTCACAATTCGATTCCTTCAGCAGATTTGATATCGTATAATAAATGCTTGTCAGTCTGGTATCTGAAAAGGTTGGGCTCGTGAGTATCACCGTTCAGTTTCGCACTAATCCTGTGGCTTTGCCTAATCCACATCAATTAAGACAAAATGCTGCAACTCCTGCAATAAATCATAGGAGTAGTAGACAATCTGTAGAGCGTTTTGGATTAGATGCTCAAACCGTTATTACTGTCGCTTCTGGGACAACATTACTGGTCGCGGCTCCCTTTGCATATAGCAAAGCAAAAAGAGATATCAAAGCAATCATTAAATGGTTTAAAGATAGGAATAATAGGCCGCCAGGAAGCGGCGGTGGAGGAGGAAGACACATGGAATATCAATATCGTCCGGTGCCTATCGACCCAGACATTCGCAGAAGAAAATAGTTAACGGCGTGCCTTAAAAAAAGATTGAAGCGTTTCCTGGCATGTTTTTTCCTCGATACCGGCCCGAACTTCGGTTTGGGTTGAATAGAGTTGCGCCAGGTTCAGCGCGGAACCCAGTGCGCCCTGGAGCGGATCGGGCGCACCGTACACAATCTTGCTAATTCTGCATTGCAGCAGCGCAGAGGCGCACATGGGGCATGGCTCCAGCGTAACGTAAAGCGTGCAACCGTTCATGCGCCAGTTGCCCTTTGTTTTAGCGGCAAGCCGCAAGGCCATCAGTTCCGCATGCCCGGCAGGGTCATTATCCTGCTCGCGGGTATTCCACCCTTCAGAGAGGACAGCGCCGTTTTCATCCAGGATCAAGGCGCCAACCGGCACATCGTGAGGCAATGCCTTCCGCGCCACCCGAAGGCACTCGCGAATCCAGTAGGCATGGGGTTGGGGTGTCGGCATGGACAGTTCCTCCGTACAGGGGAGCCTGGATGTTGCAAATCCCCCTAAAATAATTACCATAGCGATGAGGGTTAGTACAGCTTGAGGTTTCCCATGATCAATATTTTACGTCCCTTTGCCTGGTTGGGATCCACCATTCACTTTGTTGGCGCGGTTGTCGAGCGCATGTCCCAGGAAAACCGTCCGATTGGATTGAGCCACCTCCAGGAATTCTCGGATGACGACCTGCTGAACCAGTTATCCAACCCAATTTCCACGTCATTCAAGTTCCAGCCGAGCGTTTCCCAGAAGAAGCCTTTATCCAACCCCCTCATCACGGCGGGCGCGGATGGCAATATCTTTACCCAGGGCCGGTCACGTTTGCAATCCGTCGCGGTCCGCAAAGCAATGATGAAAACAGCCCCGGCCTTTGCCTATACCCCACCGGTCAGCTACCAGAATAATCCGCAAACGTTCCAAAAGCCGACCAACACCTTTAGCGGGTTCAGTCTCTAAGCCATCGGTTTGCTTTAGAAATGGCCTGTATCAAAATGGTTTATAATTTTGGGTTTTATTTTAAAAAACGATGAAAGCCAACCCAATCTGGGGTAGAATACCCATTAGACCTCATGTTAGTGTCCGGCACAGACCCCCCTATGGAAGTTGAGCTCTATCAACAACTCGCTTCGATACTGCGTGACCAAGGCCGAAGCGAAGACGAACTGGCCCAGGTAAAGCTGGCCTTTGAGTATGCACGCGAAAAACATGAGGGGCAGTTTCGCAAGAACCAGGAAAAATATATCGTCCACCCGGTTCATGTCGCCACCATGCTGGCCCAGGTGCCGGTGGATACCGAAACCGTGTGCGCCGCCCTGCTGCACGATGTCCTTGAGGATACCGACGCGACGGCCGAGGACATCCGATCCCGGTTTGGCGAGGATGTGCTGAAAATCGTCGAAGGCGTCACCAAGCTGGGTAAATTCCAATTCGAAAGCAAGCAGGAGCGCAATGCGGAGAACTTCCGCAAGATGTTTCTGGCCATGGCGAACGATGTGCGGATTATCCTGCTAAAACTGGCCGACCGGATGCACAACATGCGCACCCTGGAGTTTATGGCGCCGGAGAAACAGCAGAAGATTGCGCGGGAAACCCTGGAAGTTTTCGCACCGCTGGCGAATCGCCTGGGGATGGGGAAATGGCGCGTGGAGCTGGAAGATCTCTCATTCCGCTATTTGGATCCGGAGGAATACAAGGGCCTTGTGGACCAGGTAGAAGACAGCAAGCAGGAGTGGGAAGACAGCATCTGCCAGATGCAGGAACGCCTGGCATCCTCGCTGAAGCAGCTCCATGTGGATGCGGATATTTACGGACGGGTCAAAAACTACTTCAGCATTTACAAGAAGATGCGCCGCGGCCAGAAACAGATCCAAGACGTTTACGATTTGGGGGCGCTGCGTATCCTTGTGCAGAACGAGAAAGAGTGTTATGAAGCGCTCGGCGTGGTGCATAGTAGTTACAAACCCATTCCCGGCCGCTTCAAGGACTATATCGCCATGCCCAAGAGCAACCTGTACCGCTCGCTGCATACCACGGTCATCGGCCCCAACGGGCGGCCGGTGGAAGTGCAGATTCGGACGGAAGAGATGCACCGCGTGGCCGAATACGGGATTGCAGCGCATTGGAAATACAAGGAGTCCGGCAACAGTTCATCCGCCATCAGCCAGGAGGAGC
>CALAJO010000040.1 GCA_937922745.1 uncultured cyanobacterium | reverse complement strand
CCTTGCGCAACCATCCTTGCTGTAAAGGGATAATCACCTAATTCAATTTGGTTGCGCCCATAATGTTGCCCATTAGCAGGTTCACTTCCACGCGATCGCCACGCTGAGGATTGTTGTAGAACGCTTCCGGGTTAATGCGGGTTTGCTGCACCTTGCTGCTGCCCGGCGTAATAAAGGCAATCTGGTAATACAGGCTGTCGTGAATCCGCACTTCCTGCACGTCCAGTAATTCGATTTCCATGGATTCCTGAAACATCGTCCCATCCTTTAATCAAAAACAACGCCACCATTATATCGGGTCAGCGGGAGAAGATCCCCATCAGGATCTCGATCAGGATCAGCAAGATGATAATCAACTCCAGCGTTTGCGCCTGGGAGGTACTCAACCGGTCGGTAAGCAACTGATACAGGTTGCCGATGATATCCAGTTTGCGGGAAATCGCCTTGTCCCACTCGTGCATGTTAAACCGCTCGGACGCGGCCAGATGGACACGCGCCAGGTACAGGTCGCCAATCAGCTTCAATGCATTTTCCACACGCTCGGCCATCAGGGAGGATTCAATCCGGAGTTCCGCCAACTCCCGGATGACGGAGCGGTACGGTGAGTAAAACGGGATGAGAAACCGCGTGCGGGTCTCCAGCAAACCGTCATAATCGCGGATGCGCTTGTCCAACTGGCCGTCGATATAGCGGGCTTCCAGCAGCTCCACGTTCAGCAATTCCAACACGTTAATCGTGTCCACGTAATCCTGGTCGTATATCACCGCCGCGTTCCAGTCGATCAGCACCATATCCCGCTCGTAGTAGGAAATGGGCTTTGCCAGCGCCTCTTCCTGCTGCTCCACGCTTAGCGGCTCCGTATCAAATCGCAAGGTTTGCGCCAGGATCGATCGGTGCTGCTCCAGCACGGCCTGCGCGGAAAACGGCACATCCAGCTTTTCCAGCACGAAAACAAAATAATCTTCCACCATGCTGGAGAGATCCGGCTTGACAATCGCCGGATGAATGCGCTTCATCAAGGTTTCTACCTGGGCCTTGGCGTCCGGCTCCAGTGCAGAATCGAACAGGGTTTTGCTGATAACGGGCAGTTCGGCCAACTCTACGCCCCGCCCGTTTTGCGTTAAAGGCCATCGGTAGGAAATGCTCACCGCGCCAAAGTCGAAGATCGTCGCGTAAATCTGGGCCTTGGTGTCCAGGCCGATGTACTTCTCGCCAACGTACACGGTATGCGGCGCATAGCTGTATTGCAGGTAATTCGGCGTCTTCTTCTTGCGCGAAAGCGGCTTGACGGGCAACGAGGCCAGCAGGCTTCCCACCTTGTCCAGGGAAACCTCGTAACCAATATCGAAGGCAAAAAAGGCGATGGCCTGTCCTTGCAAAATTTGTGCCATAAACCACGCTCATCTATCACTTTCTAAATTATACTGCCAGGCCCTTTATTCAAGTGCCGGTTTGGGATAATCTCGTTTGATATGAGGACAAAACAGGAGATGCCGCCATGATTACCCGCAATTCCGTCGTATCCATCCACTGCACGCTAAAGGACGAGCAGGGCAATATTATGGAGTTTGCCGAAGACAAGACGCTTGAGTATCTCCATGGCCATGACAACCTCTTCCCTGCGTTGGAGAAAGCCATTGAGCCTTTGAACGTCGGCGAGCGCACCCATGTGAAGCTGACGCCAGAGGAAGCCTACGGCCATTACGATCCGGAAAAGCGCTTTGTTGTGGGGCGGGATGAGTTTGGCGAAGACGTGCCGGAACCGGGCATGATGGTGGCCATGTACCCTGAAGATGGGGATGAGCCAATTGAAGCCCACATTGTTAAAGTGGAAGGGGATGACGTTTACCTGGACGGCAACCATCCGTTATCCGGACAAACCTTGTTTTTTGACATTGAAGTAACTGAAGTGCGCGACGCCACCCCGGAAGAGATTGCCCATGGCCACGCCCACGGCGCTCACGGCCATAGCCATTAATGACATCAGCCGTTTTTAAGGATTAGGCCATTGGGTATGGTGGTGCTTGGATTTGCCGCGCCCGCGACGATGTAAAGGGACATAGGGATCTTGGGGTCGCTCTGTCGCCCCTCTTTTTACCAGGTTCTCAATGTCCGTGGTGGTAATAATTCCCACAGGGCGATTATTGTCAACCACCGGCAAGCAATTAATACCATGCTCATCAAATAACTGGATTGCCTGATCAACGGAAGCCTCGGGGTTTACAGTAATCAGCCCCGTAGACATCGCGTCCCTAACCAGTAACTCATCCGGTATCTCTTCCGCGTTATCTCCGCCCAAATCGGTATCGGACAGGATGCCAACCAGTTTTGAGCCCTCCATTACCAATAAGTGATGGATCCGCTGGCGCCACATTATCTCATTAGCCAGCACGGCACTATCTTCAGGCGAAATCGTCCGCAATTCGGTTTTCATCATCTCCTTCACGCGCATTGCCATCCTCCGCTTGGTTACATATAGAAAAGAAGCCCTGCCCCACTTTATCGAATTGACGTTACGGCTGTCTATTCTATAATCGGGCCATTAGTTTACGTTAGAGAAGATGAAATGCAAAGTTGAATAAACACCACTCTCTATCATTCTTCTGGTTGTCTACTTAGAACTCATCCGGTAATTCTCTTCAGAATCAGAACGGCAGAAGCGAGTTGCCAAAAGGCTTCATAGAACTTGGCATATCGTTCATAGCGGATTTCCAATTTTCTAAATTTTCCCATCCAGGCAAACGTCCGTTCGACA
>CALAJO010000039.1 GCA_937922745.1 uncultured cyanobacterium | reverse complement strand
GACCTTGGCACCGAGTCGGCGCGCTGTTTCCGCTGTGCGCTCCGGGTCGATGTCGCTGACCATCAGCACAGGGCCTTCCATATAGATTGTTGGGATATCGGTGCGGATATCGCCTTTAACCGTCACGCGCGTACCGGTCTTAAACCAATTTTCGCCCTGGGATTGCTCCGTGCCCAGCAGGACGTATTTTTTGTTGGTCGCCGTATCGGTCACAACCCAGCCACCGGCTTCCACCGTAGGCTGAAGGGTTCCGGTAATGGTGGTAGTGCCTTGGGTTTGGGATGCGGCTGTGCCCACTTCAATGCTGGACGCGACCAGCGCGGTACCTTCTCCTTGGGGCAGGCTCACGTCAGGGCGGGTATTCCCTTTAACGCTGACGCTGGAACCGTAGCGGAACCAGGGCAAGCTGGTGAACTGCTCCGGGTTGAGAATGCGGTAAACCTTGTTATCGGGGGTTTGCACCACCCAGGCGCCGGAAGTAATGGTGGAAGGGCGCAAGATACCCGATAAGGCCACATCATTGGTTTGGGTTTGCTGCGCTGCGGCCAGGCTCTGGATGTTCACCACCGGGCGTTGGGTTGTGCTGGCGGTGGTGTCCAGGTTGCCTTGCAACTGAACCTTGTTGCCAATCTTAAACCAAGGTTGCTGGGTCAGGTTACCGGGATTGTTCAAGACGTACTGCTTGCCGGCTGCATCCACTACAACCCATTCTCCGGCCCGCGCCGTAGCCTGAAGCGTCCCTGAAACATTAACAGGTGTGCCGGTCGTGGGCTGGGTTGCCACGTTATCGGCATCGCGGAAGCTGGTATTCAGCAGCTTGGCCAAGGAGGTTGCAACGCTGGCGCGCGTGGCCTGGACGTTGGGCATCAGCTGCGTTTTGGAAAGCTCATCCACCGAGAGCCCGTTTTTCGCGGCTGTAGCAACGGAAGTCCGTGCCCAAACCGGAACCTGGGCCATATCGGCAAATTTATTGAGAAGGGTATTGGCTTCCGTTTCGCTGACCAGTTGCTGGCCGCTGGATTTGGCCACAATCGTATACATCTCCGCCATCGAGATGGGCTGGTTGGGCATAAACCGGTTGCCAGGATACCCTGCAATCCAGCCGCGGTTGGCAACGGACTGGATGGCGCCGGCTGCCCAGTGTCCTGCGGGCACATCCGCAAACGGGGCAACGGATGCCGTTCCGGTCGGCATATTCTGGCTTTTTGCCAGCATCACGGCAAACTCCGCCCGGGTGACAGGCTGGTTGGGCCGGAAGGTCTGATCCGGGTAGCCGGTAATCACCTGGCGGCTTGAAAGGTAATCGATATACTTATCCGCCCAGAACGTGGGGGTTACATCCACAAAATTGGAAGCGGCCTGCACCAGCAGTTGCCCTTGCAGGGACACGGCCAGCACGGCGGCCAGCAATCCGGGAGCCACTCTGGAACGGGTCCGATCAAACAGGCTGTTTTGCATAATCACACTCCTTAAACACAACACGAGACGTTGAGTTGGCGACAATTGTCGCAGTACATCACACTTTAGAGCAAGCAAGCGCTACTCATGCCTAGTGTATCCATAAACACGATATGCGCCATTCACCATACAGGTATAAACTCAACACCACTCGTCTAGTTTTGCATAAGCGCTCCTTCTTTTAAATGTTTTTATTTGCAAACGAATATCCAGTTTGCCAGCCCATGATAGTTGCTATCAATCTTTCGTCTTCAGAAGTTTTTAGAAAATATTCATAGATACACCAGTAGGAACTGAATGCAGGTAAACAGTCATCAGGCAATTTATTCTGTCCGTTATCCACAGACCTCTTTTAATCGGTTGACCACAAGGCTGACGACATCCTCAACCGATCAACTCACCCTCCGTTTTTCAGGAAGACTGGAGAAAGACCGGGATGCTTTACGAAACGGCCTGCGCCATATGCCGCTCGATGTATGGTGGAGCGCTGGGCGGGACAAAGGCAACCAGATTGTTCTCACGGATGCGTCTATCAGTCAGAATCATCTACAGATCAAGAAAATCGGGAATACGGAATTTATCATACGGGATGTGGGTTCAACAAATGGAACGTTTAAGGATGGCGTACGACTGGCAACCAATGTCGAAACCCTTTTTGAGCAAAGCCACACATTAACCCTGGGCAAACACCTGACGCTGGATTTAAAGGAACTATTAGTAGAAGAGAAGCCCTTACGGCCAAGTATTGAAGAACTGGATCGACAAATTAAAGCGGCGCTGAGTTTTAAAAATGGATATGTTTCGGATCCCGGGAACGCCGGATTTAGAAAATACATCTTCGGGGAAAAATACGAAAGCAGCCCGTGGAAGCTACATATATTTACCAATGGTGTGTACGACTGGCACGATATTTTAATGGTGACTTTGCCCTACCTGCAATCCAATCACGTCAAACACAAGGTCATAGAGGACGTTGAAAGCTACAAACAGGATTTTGCAAGTGATTTTAAAGGTCAGCGGGGCAAGGCCATCACGGTATACGTCCGGGATCTGGATCACTTTCGGAAAGTTGCCACCGATTTAAGCGCGCTTTACCGGGCCCATAACCTCACCGTTCCCGAAGAAGTGCGGGAATATGATCCGGGTATCCATGGGGATAGGGCGCTCGGTCATACCGGCAGGCTTTACTATCGTTATGATAAGGACGTGGCGGGGAATTACCGCGCCAATGACGGGCAGTATCTGCCAAAAGGGATGACCGAGGCGGACGATCCCTTTCTCGTATTCAAACCATAAAAAAGCGTTCTGTTTTGTCTCGTATGATAGATATGTCCCGGATTTTCACCTGATTTAACAGCCACGGATGAATTGACCGATACTCTTGCAAATACTCGCCGCTGGGAGTTGAATCGCTTATGTCCAAGCCATCCGGATGGAACCAACGCTGGTATGACGGTTATGACAATATCAAGGTTGTGGTTGATGACACCCGATGTTTGCCGGAGGTGCAAATTGCCTATACCGAAAAGCAGCTCTGTTCCTATATCGCTCAATATGCCGACATTTTAAACCGGGCCGGCATCCCCAAGTCTTTAGGTGTGGAAGTGACCCTGAGCCTGTATCGCAGCAAAGCCCGAAAACGGTGGTATGATCAGCGGTTGGAATTCCATCAGTCCATGAACACCATCCATGCTTTCCCCGTACCAGCGTTGGAAAACCTGAATGCCAAGCTCCACGGCCTGGCAAGCGAAGTCCTCGTGCTGGCGAAGTCCGTTCGGTTGCAAGCAGAAAAGACAGACCCAGAATTAACGAAGTCTCTTGCAGAAAGTCCGCTTCAATCCAGGGAATCCATCATCTTCGGCGAAGAAGACGCTGCCATTACCGATCGCATGGAGAATCACGATCGGGTTCGCCAAGGTTAGCTATTGCTTTAGCATCAGGCCGTTTGGGGCCAGCCGATATTCCCGTTCGCAATCCACGCACTTGGCTTCGGTTTCAACATTGTCGAGCTTGGCGCCGCAGTAGCACATCCAACCATGCTGTCGGGCCGGGTTGCCATAAACCAAGGCAAAATCCGGCACATCCTTGGTTACAACCGATCCGGCACCGACAAAAGCAAAAGCGCCGATAGTGGTGCCGCAAACAATAGTGGCGTTTGCGCCGATGCTTGCGCCACGCTTAACCAGCGTTGGCAGGAAGTCCGCTTCCGTATTACGCTTAATTACGCTGCGAGGGTTGAATACGTTGGTAAACACCATGGAAGGGCCGCAAAATACATCGTCTTCCAGCGTGACGCCGGTGTAAACCGACACGTTATTCTGGATTTTAACGTTGTTGCCCAACCGGACGTTGGGAGAAATAACCACGTTTTGGCCAATGTTGCAGTGGCGGCCGATAACCGCGCCCTTCATCACATGGGAGAAGTGCCAGATCTTGGTGCCTTCACCAATTTCGCACGGCGCATCCACGTAGGAGGATTCGTGGACAAAGTATCCGGTTTTTTCCGCAGTGGAAGACATTGGGGCGTTCTCCTAAACCTTTGCAAACGGGGCGGGCTGCCGATCCAGCATCGACTGGACTTGTTCCAGGATCTGGACGACTTGCAGGCCGTTACGGCCATCGTTATCTAACGGGCTGTTGTGTTCCGCGGCAGTGAGGAAGGCTTTGGCTTCCATGGCGAGCAGTTCGTCATCCGCATGGTATTCAACGGCCAAGGATGAGCCTTTGCGGATGTCTTGGACAATATCGCCCTCCCGCGCCAGGTCGTAATCGATCAAGGTCAATTTCTTTTCGGCAGGTAGGGTGTCTTCGAAGACGGCAATCTTTCGGGAGCCGATTACCACCGTCTCGTGCTTCTTTACCGGAGAGAGCCAACTATTATGAATAAGCGCCGTTTTGCCGGAAGGGGTGGCAAAGTTGACAATCACCGTATCTTCAATGTCCCGCTGCAAGGGGTTCATCTTCAAGGCCGATACCGGCTCGAACGGTTCGCCCAGCAACATGGAAAGGATCGAGATATCATGCGGGGCAAGGCTCCACCAGCAGTTTTCCTCGTTACGCACCTTGCCCATGTTGATGCGCGTGCATTGAACCGACAGGATATCGCCGAGTATGCCATCCCGGATAAGGCCGCGCAGCTTGAGCAGGGCTGGGTGGTACATCAGCAGGTGCCCCACTGCCAGGGTCACATGGTTTTCTTCCGCGAGATGAACCAGTGTGGCGGCGTCATCCGTTGTCAGCGTCAAGGGCTTTTCCACCAAAACGTGCTTTCTGGCCATCAAACAGGTGGACGCGACCTGCAAATGCGTTGGTACGGGAGTTGCAATCACAACGACCTGGGCATCAGCCTGGGAGAGGGCCTGTTGGAGATCCTCGTATAACGGGACATCCGGATAATTCTGCCGAAGGGCTTGCTGGATGTGTGGGCTGGGCTCGCAAATTGCGCCCAAGGCATCCAGGCGGTAAAGGGTCTTGGCCCAGTTTTGCCCCCAGTAGCCGCAGCCAACCAATAGCGCCTTCATCATAACAGGACAATCTTCTCCCGCTGATCCAGGACGTTCCGGCAGGCGTTGCGGGTATCCACGACAACCGGGCTGTGATCCACGATAAAGTGGTAATCATATACGCTGTGGTTGGTTACAATCACCACGCAGTCGGCCTCGGCCAGGGTTTCTGGCGTCAGCGGCAGGGAGATCATCTTTTCGCCGGTGTCGGTCGTCAGTTGCGCCACGTGCGGGTCGTTATAGCTGACCTTTGCGCCTTCCTTCATCAGCAGGTGAATTAGATCCAGGCCGGGCGAATGCCGCCAGTCATTCAGGTCCGGTTTGTAAGCCACACCCAGGATCAGCACGTTGGAGCCGATGAGCGGCTTGCCTTGCAGGCCCAGCGCCCGAATCATCTTTTCCTTGACGAATTGGGGCATAAAGGAATTAATTTCCCCGGCCAGCTCGATAAATCGGGTATGGAAGTTGTATTCTCGGGCTTTCCAGGTTAGGTAGAACGGATCAATCGGGATGCAGTGACCACCTACGCCAGGCCCTGGATAAAAAGACAGCATGCCGAAGGGCTTGGTCGAAGCAGCCTGGACGACTTCCCAGACGTTGAGCCCCATTTTGTCGCAGAGGAGGGCCAACTCGTTAACCAATGCAATGTTAACGGCACGAAAGGTATTTTCGAAGACCTTCACCATCTCCGCGCAGCTGGGTGAGCTGACAGTGACAACATCCATAATAATCTTCTGGTAAAAGGCCGAACCGACTTCGCGGCAGGCTTCGGTCATCCCACCCAGCACCTTGTTGGTGTTATGCGTGGTATAGCGGGCGTTTCCCGGATCAACCCGTTCGGGAGAATGTGCCAGGAAGAAATCTTCGCCGACAACCAGGCCGCGCTTCTGGAACGCAGGCAGGAGGACTTCCTCCGTGGTGCCGGGATACGTGGTGCTTTCCAGCGTGATGAGTTGGCCGGTGCGCAGGCGCGGGGCAATCTCTTCCGCCGTCCTCAGGATGTAGGAAATATCCGGATCGCGGTTTTTGGTGAGCGGCGTGGGAACGCAAATAATAATAATATCAGCGGTCGAGAGCAGATCGAAATCGCAGGAGCCCTTGATCATGCCGTCATCCACCAGCGGTGCCAGCTCGTTATCCGAAACATCATCAATATAGCTATGGCCCTGGTTCAGCATGCCGATGCGGTGTTCGTTTACATCCAACCCGAAAACCCGGTAGCCGACCTTGGCAACACAGGTTGCCAGCGGCAAACCGACATATCCCATGCCGATGATGGCAATGCTGGCCGTGCGATTGTTTATCTTATCTAAAAGCGCTTCCTTGTGGATTTTGGATTCTACGACATCCTGCAACTTGACCAATGTGGTAACCTCGATTTCTGTTTCGGCCGCTCGTGGTGCGCCTCTAGTGTAAACCAGCGGCGGCGGTTTTTCACTCGATTACCCAAGATTGTAACTGAAACCTTACAAAAAAGCCGGTTGTGTCTTCTGGCCTTCTTGCAGCCGCTTGGCCGCTGTTATTGCCTTGATGATTTTTTCTCAGGAAAGCCTTTGGGGGATTGATTAAGAAGATGATGGGCTTGAAAGGGAAGATGGCTTGCGCTCGAAAACGGCGAGGAGTTCCTGCCCCTGGCGTTCAGGAATGGAGTGGGGTGTCGGGGCCAGCTGATGAATCTCAAAATATGGCGAGAACAGACTGCGAACCTCATCCGGATTGGTTTTGTAGGGTGGGCCGCCCCATTCCTCGTGCGCCCAAAAAATCCCGATGAACCGGCCGCCGGGTTTCAGCAGGCCGGCGGCCGCTGATGTGTAATCCTGGCGCTGGTTGGGGCGAATGGCGCAGAAGCAGGTGTGTTCCAGCACGTAATCGAACGTGCCCAACATGTCTTGGGGCAGATGGAAGATATCTGCCTGGATGAAGTCGGCGAGGTCGCCATAACGGGCCTTTGCCCCATCCACGGCTTCCGGCGCAAAATCCAGCCCGGTGACCTGAAACCCGGCCTTCCCGAACAACGCGGCATCGTGGCCGTAGCCGCTGCCTAAAACCGCCATCTTTCCTGGTGTAAGGTTGCTTTCATCTAATAAAGCCTGAAATGCAGGCGCGGGACCTGCCAGATCCCATGGGGTGGATTGCTGGCGGTACCGGGTTTGCCAAAATACTGGGTTATCGCTGGTTAAAGTGTCGTTTGATGTCATGGGACTATTCCTCCTTCATTCATTTCACCTGCAACCGGGATGATAAGCAAGGAAATCGCAAAAAACAGAAAGTAAAACATTGGCATATCTATTTTGCTTTTTTATTCCAATCGAGCCCGGTAAAGGCTTTAAGGGGCAACACGCATGGAACGCATCCATCATGATAGCCCTGTGGCGTAATGGGTTTGCCTGTTCAAAAGTGCATAATACATGCAAACCAAATGGAAGGCGGAGATCCATGAAGCATATACACCGAACCCTGGTGGCGCAAGCACCACTGGATACCTGTTACCGCGTTTGGACCGACTTCGAGCGCTACCCCCGATTTATGAAAAATATCACCTGCGTCTACCAGAATAGGGATGGCACTTGGCACTGGGAAGCCAAAGCCCCGATGGGCCAAACCATCCAATGGGATGCCCATGTTGAAAAGATTGTCAAGGATAAGCTGGTTTCGTGGTACAGCGAGCCCGGCTCGGAGTTGGAAACGGAGGGCCGTGTTGAGTTTGAAGCCATCTCCACGGACAAGACCCTTCTTACTGCCGACTTTTGCTATGCCCATCCCGCTGGCCCGCTTGGCGAGTTCATCGCGGATGTGTTTAAACACTCGGAAAGAATGGTCGATGAGGACTTAAGCCAGTTCAAGCTGTTGGTGGAGCATATGGCCCTGCGTGAAAAGGATGTGCAGAATCAGCTTAGTCGGCAAGGCCAATCCGTTTAAGGGCTAGCGCAGCATAATCACCAGTTCGCTGCCGGCGCGTCCCCCAAAGTTAAACGGGTTGCCCGAAAAGGTGGGCCTAATACGAAAGCCCTTCTTGGCAAACCACTCTTCGGCCTTGATGACCTTCTCGGCCATGACCTTGCCAGGCCCCTTGTTAAACAGGTAAATCCCGGCGATGCTGCTTACCAGGTCGGTCACCAGGTCTATCCCCGAAGGGGGAACGTAAGCGCCTTCCATCACGCCTTCCCACAGCAGGTTGGCCACCTGGGTCACAATCAGCGCTTCCTTGTCCGATGCGCCTTTTCCCTTAAGGTAGGTGGCATAGCTGAACCACAACACCGGATGGATGACATAGTTCGTCCGGAAGCTGTCACTGTCATAACTCCAGCCATATTTAACCCGTCCAACCGGATCCTTGAGGTTGGCGGTCAGGTTTGCAATCGCCATTTCCCGATCGTTGATGTTGAAAAACACACCGTGCCCCGCGGTAATCAGCAGCGTCCCAGCCTTTTCAATTCTGTCCGCCAACGGGTTGAACGGCTGGCGTAATGGCGGTAATTGCGGAAGGTTTGCTTCGGCAGGTTCCCTGGCAATTAAGCCCGCCTGTAAATCACCCAGCGAGTCCGGCGCCGCCGATTCCGGGACATCCAGCGCAACGGTTTCGCCCGGCACAAAATAGCGATCGTACTGGACGGACGCGTGAAGTGCCGGATCTACCGTGGGGTCGGCGTATTCCAGCAAGGGCTCCGAAGTCAGATCAATAGGAGTGTCCAGCGTAATCAGCTCGCCCTGTTGTGGAGCCTGGCTAAACCCCGGTAGGCAGAGAATGCTGAGCGTGAACGTCGCTGCCAGTATCGGCAGGCGCGTGCAGAAAATCCTTGAGCGCTTCCATAAACTGCGGAAGCCCTTCACCTGTCTTTGCAGAAATCGGGAAAACGTGTTGTCGTTCATCGGTTAACCGTTTCAAAGCGTCCATTTCGGCTGAGAGTTGTTTTACCGCATCAATTTTGTTGAGTAAAATCCATTGCGGTTTTAAACCACATTCTAAATCATCCAGCGTTTGCTGAACAGCTTTTATATGCAAAAGGCGATCCGGGTGCGACAAATCCACCACATGCAGGATTAGCGTGGCCGATTGCACCTCTTCCAGGGTGGAACGGAAGGCCTTGACCAGTGTTGTGGGCAATTTCTGGATGAACCCAACCGTATCGACCAGCAGGGCCGGGGGCATATCCGGCCGAACCAGCCGCCGTGTCACGGGATCCAGCGTGGCAAACAGTTTGTCTTCCGCCAGTACGTCCGCCTTGGTCAGCAGGTTCATCAGCGTGGACTTTCCGGCATTGGTATAGCCCACCAGCGAGAGGATGGGGACGTTGTTTTCAATCCGGTCCTTGCGCTGCAATTGCCGGTGCTGTCGAACCGATTCAGCTTGCCGTTCCAATTCGGTAATCCGCGTTCTCAGGCGGCGTCTATCCAGTTCCAGTTTGGTTTCCCCAGGGCCCCGGGTGGCGATGCCGCCCCCTTTTGCCCCGGCAGTCTGCTGGGAGAACGTCCTCCCCCGCCCGGACAAGCGCGGCAGCAGGTACTGGAGTTGCGCCAGCTCCACCTGGATTTTCCCTTCCCACGATTGGGCGCGCTGGGCAAAGATGGACAGGATCAGCTCCGTCCGGTCGATTAGCCGGGTGCGTAAAATCCGTTCCAGCGAGCGCTGCTGCGCCGGGGACAGCTCGTCATCCGTGATGATGAGGTCGGCTTGCAGTTTCTGCACTTCAAACGCCAGTTCCTGGGCCTTGCCCTTGCCCACGTAAAACTGCGGGTCCGGCATCGGCCGCGCCTGGATGGCCCGCCCGACAATATTGGCCCCGGCTGTTTTGGCAAGCAGTTGCAACTCGTCCAGCAAGTCCTCCGCGCGGTGACGTCCTTCCACGCCAGGCTCCGCCAGCCCCACCAGAAAAGCCCGTTCATTCCGGTTAACCGCCCTGACACTGTTTTCCCGTGCAATCAGCTCGGTATCCAGAATGTCCCGATAATCCTCAAAGGAGCGCTTGTCCATCTGGTATAGCGTCAGCGGGCCTTCCGTCCGGGTATCCAGGTGGTTGTCCCGATCCATCTCTATCCCGCTGATAAAGACGGCGTCGCATGCCTTGGGGTGTTCCCCGAATTGCCGGCTCCAACTCGGGGCCTTGCTTGCAACCAACGTCACCAGCGCATCCAGTCGGTATTGGAGCAGCGTCGTCAGTTGCGGCTTGGCGGGTTCAGCCATGTTTTCCAGTTGCGTGGAAACGGCCCGCATGCCGCAAAGGCCGCTGGCCCGCTGCGGGATGTCCACCTGGTCCGACTCGCCGAGCATGGCAACCGACCCGACAAACACGTGATCGACACGCCCTTGCGCATCCAGCAGCAGCGTAAGGGGTTGGTGAATCTCCAGCGAGAGCTGGCACAGTTCTTCGGCCAGCACGGGAGACACAAACTGATCCGGGGCGACGCTCCGCTGGATGAGTTTTTCCAGCAAGCGGATTTCCTGTTTCTTTAAACCGGCGGTATTCCCTGATAGCGGCGACATAAAAACCTCGCGACCTGTCTTTCTATCTGGCATTATGGCGCACACGCCGGCAATTTAAAAGTCACCGTTTGGGCAAAGCCATATTTTCTGCGAGAGGCTTGCCTGGCGCATATGTCTTGCAAACAAATCCGCCAACAGTGGATATTGCCGAATCCGCTTTTTGGATATACTCGATTTATGCTTGAGTTACTGACGAGTCCGCAAACCTATGTCAGCCTCCTCAGCCTAACGCTGCTGGAGATTGTGCTGGGGATCGACAATATCATCTTTATTTCCATCCTGGCGGGCAAGCTGCCTGTGGCGCAGCGAGACAAGGCCCGTGTGCTGGGGTTGATGTTCGCCTTGGGCGGGCGATTGCTCTTGCTGCTAAGTATTGCCTGGATCATCAAGCTGACGCATCCGCTGTTTTCTGTCGGCGGGATGGCCATCTCCGGCAAGGACCTGGTGTTGCTCCTCGGCGGGCTGTTCCTGATCGGCAAGAGCGCCCACGAAATCCATGAAAAGGTGGAGGCCAATCCGCACGCGGATGACGCAATGCGCGCCAAGGCCTATTCCTTTGGCAGTGTTATCCTGCAAATTATGCTCATTGACATTGTCTTTTCGCTGGACTCCATTATTACGGCCGTTGGCCTGGTGGATGAGCTGCCGATTATGGTGGTCGCCATCCTCATTTCCATGGGGATTATGCTGGCCGCGGCCAAAGGGATTGGCGGGTTTATCGACCGGCATCCTTCCGTCAAGGTCCTGGCCCTGGCTTTCCTATTGATGATCGGGACAATGCTGGTGGCCGAAGCCTTCGAGTACCATATTCCCAAGGGCTACATCTACTTCTCGCTGGCGTTTGCCCTGTTCGTGGAATTTATCAACATTCGCGTCCGGCTCAAATCGCAAGGCGCGTCACATCATTAATCCTGCAAACACCCGCTTTCCTGTTGAGATTTAAAAGCCGACACGGCATTCTTTTATTATGGGTTTGAAAGCGTCCTGTATTTGGGGTCTAAATAGAGAGGGACAAAAGGCAAATACCCGATGAACGACCATCACTCGACCTGCTGCAATCATCACAATGACAGACCCCATCCCGGGCAAGCCATCGATCCGGTTTGCGGGATGAGTGTGGACACGGCTCTAGCCCAGTGGAAAGCTGTTCATAAGGGGGAAACGTACTATTTCTGCAATCCGCGTTGCCAGCAGAAATTCGAAGCGAACCCTGGTCACTATCTCAACCCCGCAGAAGCGCCCTCTCCTGTCAGTGTGCCGGGCGCGATATACACGTGTCCGATGGATCCGGAGGTGAGACAGAAAGGGCCGGGGACTTGCCCGAAATGCGGCATGGCGCTGGAGCCTGAAATGGTTACGGGGGTGCAAACCAAGACGGAATATGTTTGCCCGATGCACGCGGAAATTGTTCGGGATGAGCCGGGAAGCTGCCCCATCTGCGGGATGGCGTTGGAGCCAAGGACGGTAACACTGGAAGAACCGCCCAACCCGGAACTGGTGGATATGACCCGCCGGTTTCGCATCAGCCTGGGGTTTACGCTGCCGTTGTTTCTGCTGGCCATGGGCCGGATGCTTCCCAACCTGGGTTTTGAGCGGTTCGCGGCCCCGCAAACCTGGCAATGGGTGGAGATGGCGCTGGCGACGCCGGTGGTGCTTTGGGGTGCGCTCCCCTTTTTTCAACGGGGCTGGGCGTCCATCCTTAACCGGCATCTCAACATGTTTACGCTGATTGCGATTGGCGTTGGGATTGCTTACGGCTACAGCGTGGTGGCTGTGCTGTTGCCCCATCTCTTTCCCGACGATTTTCGGGATATGCATGGGGCGATTGGCGTCTACTTCGAGGCTGCCGCCGTCATCACCACGCTGGTGCTGGTGGGGCAGGTGCTGGAATTGCGGGCACGAAGCCAAACCGGCGCCGCGATTCGGAAACTGTTGGGCCTGGCGCCTTTAACGGCCAGCATTGTTTTGCCGGACGGCACGGAAAGAGAGACACCGCTGGCGGACGTTCAACCCGGCGATCGGTTGCGGGTGCGTCCGGGCGAGAAAATACCGGTTGATGGCCTGATTGTTGAGGGCAGGAGCAGCGTGGATGAATCCATGCTCACCGGGGAGCCGATTCCGGTAGAGAAGGAATCCGGAAACAGGGTCACCGGCGGGACATTGAACCAAACGGGTAGCTTTGTGATGCTGGCCGAGCATGTGGGCAACGACACCATTCTTGCTCGCATTGTGCAGATGGTGAGCGAAGCCCAGCGCAGCCGCGCGCCCATCCAAAGGCTGGCCGACACGGTTGCGGGGTGGTTTGTCCCGGCCGTTGTCCTCACTGCCATCCTTACCTTTATTTTGTGGTCAGCCTTTGGGCCGCAACCGGCGATGGCTTATGCCCTGGTCAATGCGGTGGCCGTGCTGATTATCGCCTGCCCTTGCGCGCTTGGGCTGGCAACACCCATGTCCGTTATGGTCGGCACGGGCCGCGGGGCAACGGAAGGCGTCCTGTTTAAAAACGCCGAAGCCCTGGAAACCCTGGAAAAAGTGAATACCTTGGTCGTGGATAAAACCGGCACGCTGACGGAAGGCAAGCCGACTTTGCAAACCGTTGTCAGCCTGGCTGCGGATTGGCCGGAGGATGAATTGCTAAGCCTTGCGGCCAGCCTGGAGCGGGGCAGTGAGCATCCGCTGGCAACAGCCATCCTCCAAGGGGCGGAGGAGAGGCAACTGGTCTTGACCCCGGTCAATGACTTCCATTCTATCACCGGGAAAGGAGTAACGGGCGTTATCGAAGGAAAATCCGTGGCGCTGGGCAACCTGGCATTGCTGGAAGCACTCGGTATCGCGCCTGGCGGGTCGTTGCAAAAGGTAAAATCCCTGCGCCAGCAAGGGCAAACCGTCATGTTTCTGGTGGCGGAGAAGGATGTCATCGGCCTCATCGGCGTTTCCGATCCGGTAAAGGCGACTGCAAAGGAGATGATCCAGGCCATGCACCGGGAAAACATTAGCGTCATTATGCTGACCGGGGATAACCGGATCACGGCGGAAGCGGTTGCCCGTCAGCTTGGATTGGATCATGTCGAGGCGGACGTCTTGCCGGATGGGAAGATTGAGGTCATCAAGCGCCTCCAGGATGAAGGACGCGTGGTGGCCATGGCCGGTGACGGGATCAACGACGCGCCTGCCCTGGCCCAGGCCCATGTGGGCATTGCCATGGGCACGGGAACGGATGTGGCAATGGAAAGCGCCGGCATTACCCTGGTTCAGGGGGATTTGCGCGGCCTGTTTCGCGCCATCAAGTTGAGCCGCGCCGTTATGCGCAACATCCGGCAGAACCTGTTCTTCGCGTTTATCTACAATGCCCTGGGTGTCCCGATTGCCGCCGGGGCGTTGTACCCCTTCTGCGGCATTCTCCTTAGCCCGATGATGGCGGCCGCCGCCATGAGCCTGAGTTCCGTGTCCGTCATCGGCAACGCCCTTCGGCTTCGGCGCGCCGGCTTGTGATCTATCCTGTCAGCCAGGCTTGTTCTATAATCAAGTCAATATCACGGTGACGCGAAATGGATGATCCTACTGACAGCCCGAGACAACCCCAGCCAACCCAGGCGGTGAAGCCTAAAAAGCCCGTCCCCAGGCAGGAAAGCCCTCGTTTTCTCGGTACGACGCGGGACTATTTTGCCGTGCAGATGGAGCAGGACCGTATCTGGCACCGGGATCGGTAGAACGGCCCTGCTTTCAAATTGGCTTCGTTTGGTCGTTTTTACATTACGGTGCCGCGGCGCTGGCTGGCTTCCGCCACCCGCTGTATGCCGATCATAAAGGCGGCGTCCCGCAATGGGATGCCCTTCTGTCCGGCAAGGTTGCGCACGTCGGCATAGGCCTTTTGCAAGGTGTTCCTCAAGGATTCGTCCACCTGCTTTTCGTCCCAGTAGTAGCCGTAGTTGTTCTGCACCCACTCCAGGTAGGACACCGTGACACCGCCCGCGTTCACCAGGATATCCGGCAGGACGACCGTGCCCTTGCGCTGAAGGATGAGATCCGCTTTGGGCGTGGTGGGATGGTTTGCGCCCTCCAGGATGACCTTGGCCTGGATCTGGTCGGCATTCTCAGCGGTAATCACCTCCCCCAGGGCGGCCGGAACCAGCACGGTTGCAGGCAGGGTCAGCAATTTGTCGTTCCCAATCTCAACCGTCCCCGGGAAGCCTTTGAGGGTTTTATGCGCGTCAAAGTAGGCTTTCAGCTCATCGATGTCCAGCCCGGAACGTCCATCCGCCGACATGATGCCCCCATCCACATTGCTGACGGCGATAACCTTCACCCCGGCGTCAAACAGGTTCTTGGCCGCGTGGTAGCCCACGTTGCCAAACCCTTGGATAACGGCGGTACTCTGCCTCAGGTTGATTCCCAAGTCCTTGCAAGCCGATTCCAACACGAAATATGCGCCTCGGCCCGTTGCAGCCGCACGCCCCACGGAGCCCCCCAGGTTAAGCGGCTTCCCGGTAAACGCGCCCGGCATGGTCATTCCTTGCATCTGCTCCATTTCATCCAGCGCCCAGCCCATGGTCTCTTCGCCGGAGCCCACATCCGGCGCGGGAATATCCCGGTTTGGGCCTAAAACCATCGCCATCCGTCGCACAAAGCCCCGGATGAGACGCTCCCGCTCGCCAACGGATAACTCGGCCGGATTACAAACAATTCCGCCTTTCGCGCCACCATAGGGGATGTTGACGACCGCGGTTTTCCAGGTCATCCCCGCCGCCAACGCCCTCACATCATCGAGAGCCACATGGGGATGCAGCCGAATCCCACCTTTAAAGGGGCCACGGGCATTATTATGCTGCACGCGGTATCCCCAGAAAACCTTGTAGGAACCATCATCCATCCGGACCGGAACCTGCACGCTGACTTCCCGGTAAGGCGTGGAGAGCGCCTGGCGCATGGCGGGCGAAAGCTTCATCATGTCGGCAACCCGGTTAAACTGGTAAATCAAGGCGGCGTTTGGGTTCGCCTCCGCCTCCTCCAGCGTAACTTCGGAGGCTGCTTTATCGGCTGGTTTGGCGGATTCAGGAACACTCGCTGCGGGAATGATGCTGGATGTGGCATCGCTGCTGACACGGCCGCCTTGGATGGCTCCAACCTGGACATGGGCCCCTTCCAGTGCGCGTAATATACCGGCAGGGCCGACATGCTGCACTGCAATATCGCCTTTTTCCACCATCAGGCTGCTATGGTTATCCACGTTGCGCACCGTAACCCGGTCGAAGGGGTGGTT
>CALAJO010000038.1 GCA_937922745.1 uncultured cyanobacterium | reverse complement strand
CCTTGGGCAGCCAGCCACCACCCTGAGCGAGTTAGCTACTATTTTCCAATTAAAGAATCAGGTTGTTTTTGAGGGCTTCGTTGATAGCGTCTTCGAATTTCAGGAAGTCCTGCATGGACATCTTTGAAATCTGATCGCGCGTGAAGGTGGGCTGGGCCACAACGGGCTTGCGAACAGCGTTGCCTTCCATAAAAGCCATCTCCTCTGAGGCAGGTAATAATTGCGCGGCGCTCTGCTCGACGGCACTTTTCAATTTCTGCTGCAAGCGGGCAAAGCCCTCGTCCATCAGGTCGTCCCAGGAGCGCCGGTCCACTTCGGCATCGTCTTCCATCAGGGCCATCAGCTCCTGGAGTACGTAATGCTCGAAATGGGCAAACTCCGGGTATTTTTGCCGGGCCATCTTCAGGGCGCTTTTCAGCTCCAGCTCCTCGCGCATCAGTTGCATCTCCTGGCGCAGGATGTTCCCCATCAGCTCGGACAAGTAGCCTTCCGGGTCTTCCACCAGCTTTTTATACACCGATTCGGTCGAAACCAACGGGGTTTCCTCGGAGGCCTCAGGCGTCTGCGGCGTGGACTTGAGCTGCTCCAGCTCCGCCTTGAGCGCCTTAAGCTGCCGGTTCACTTCGGCAAAGCGCTCATAGGGGATCATGGGCGGCAGTGGGGCAGCGTCGCCTCCAGGGAGGGAATCCGCCGGGTTCGGCGCATCCATGTTCATCATAATCAAACTCCTTGTTGTGGTTGAATTTAACGTTGTTCCAACGGTGAGTCGCCCGGTTCAATCGGCGGCATCGGCCCGTTTAACGCCTGGGCAGGGCGGTGGCGGACATCGCGGGCGGCCTGGGCCATAACCAGGTGGGGCATCTCCAGGATTTCCCGGATAACCTGGGCCCGTACGGCTTCGTACAAAAACCGCTCCCGGCTGTCCCGGTCGGAAACCCGCGTCGGGATTTCCGGGCGAAACGCCTGGGCAAGCAGTTCCCAACCCGGCTCGCGAACCAGCCGGGCATAGCATACCGCCTTCTCTTTCAGGGAGAGGTGTCTCAAATCGCGGGTGGGGGGTGTGGTGTTGCTATCCATCATCAAGCGCCTCCCAGTTCCGCTTGGGCCAGGAGCGTGTTAAAGACCTGCGCTTCGTCCCGGAATCCCAGCCGACGGTAGAGCTTTTTGTACAGTTCCAGCATATCCACCTGTTCGCGCAAGGCCGGGTCGGCCTGCGTGAGCCGAATAAACTCGAATAAGGCCGTCAGTTCCTGCGTGCGCAGCAGCGTAGCTTCGCTGCCGACGATTTTAAAGCGGCACGTGGCGGACTGGATGAGGTCGGGCAGCAGGGTAACGAATTGCTGCCCGGTGTAATCGGTGGGCATCAGGAAGGTTTCCGGCCGGGAGAGGAATTGCCGGGCCTGCTCGAAGACCAGTTTCAGCATCGGCTCCAGCGACGTATTTTCCAGATGCTTGGTAAAGCTGGAGAATTTCTGGTTGCCGCCGCTGATCATCGCGCTGATTTCCGTGGCGGTGCGGTTGCTCATCTGCGCCGCATCTCCGGTAAGGAACTTGAACGCCCCGGTGGCCTGGTTGATCTCTTCTTTCAGGTCCGCAATTTCGTTAAACGCCACGGTAAAGTTGTTGAGATACTGGATGGGCCGCAGCGTATCGTGGGACTTGACGGGGATCAGCGCACCGGGGCGCGTCACGATGGTTTCCGGGTCGAAGACGTCATCGTTGATGAGATAGGTAAACGGGTTGTTAATGGAGATGTTGATGACATCGAGCTTTTGATTCGTCAGTGTATTAATGGCGTGTTGCAGCCCCAGCGACTTCTCGATGGCCCCGATGCCGTAAACTTCGTTGGGAACGGGGATGAGCGTGGTGAAGATAAACGGCTTCATCCCGCAATCGTAAGGGTTCGGCTCGAAGCGGATGAGGCGGTTGCCGTTGGCGATAACACACACGTAATTCTCAAACACCTTGTCGCCGATGTAAAAGTCGCCCCAGGCCTCGTGCAGCGTCACCCGCTGCTGCCGATGGGAAGCGGCGTCCAGGCCGGCGTCCGCAATACCAAAGGCTTGACGCCGCGCGCTTTTTCGAGCGTCCTCGGGCTCTACCTGAGCGGTTAAGCCCTCCAGATTGTGGTAAACGCCTGCCCGGCGCAAGTCGTTGAGCGAGCGCTCCAGCTTGCGGATGACCGTCGCCTTTTCAAAGTCCGGCTCGTTGGGATCAATGAGGAAATCGAACATATCCAGGACTTCAAAATCAGGGCCGTCGTAAACCACGGTTTCCGTATCGCGTTTCTGTGTCCCCACCGTTACGCCGAACAGGGTGATGGGCTGGCGTGTTCGGGATTTGCGGGTCTTTCGCCGCCAAGGCACGGCCGCAACCGAGTTGCCTGTAATAATGGCCTGTTTGAGAAAGACGCTGTACTTTTCGTAAAAGCCGGCCTCCTGCAATTTATTCCGTAGATACGCCTCAATCAGCTTGGCCTTCTCGTGATCCGCCTCGGACTGGCCGATGACGGAGAAGAACTGCTCGTCTGCGGGGAGCAACGTATTCATTAAAAAGGCATGTATCGCCTCAACGGATTCGTATAAGACCGGGCGGGCAATCTTGCTGCGATCCGGCGTATCCTGCCCCGGCTGCGTATACAGGGACTTGATATCGCACATGTAGGCTTCCCAGCATTGCTGCCAGGTGGACTCCAAACGGCTCCGGGCATTTTTCCAATCCTGCGCATCCTGCATCACGGAGGCAACCAGCATTTGGGCTTCCACCGGAGAGACCGCCAGGCCGTCCTGAATCGATTCGGGTACGTTAATTAATGCTTCTTGGGCTGGGGGATTCCCCGTTGTGTCGTGTTCAACCATCCTCTGGGCCTCCTAGTTAAATTATTAATCTCAAATAAAAAGTTTTTATTGCCGCCAAACCAGGCCCGGCCTATTTTAACCGCGCTAATGGCATCCTGAACCATTCATCATTTAAAAATTTCGGTAGCGAATAAAAGACGGGCCTGGCGACTTTTGGCAGCCAATTAAAAATGCTCCCGCCAATCATAATCCAGGCCGGGAGCAGGAATAAAAAGCGCAAAAAAGCGAACTTCAAACCTGTTGATGCGTTTGAGCACTTATCAATACTGAGCTGTGCAAGGCATCTAATATCCTTATATTATATTAAGTATATATCATTGTCAATACTTTTAATTATTAAGAAATAATTAATTTCCCAATAACCACGCTATATTTGGCATTTCCAGAGAATTTTTTAAAGCCGTAAGGCCTTTCAGCAGGGGATTGATAGAGACTCAACCTCAAATTTGGCGCCTACTCAGCGGCGGAAACCTGGTTTGGAAGGCAGAAGATAAAGGTTGCGCCGGCACCTTCTTCGCTTTCCACGGAGATGCGGCCGCCATGCAGCTCAACCAGTCTCTTGGTCACAGCCAACCCTAGTCCCGTGCCCTCATACAACCGCGAGAAGGAGTTATCAATCTGGTAAAATTCGTCGAACAGCTCCGGGATTTTCTCGCGGGGAATCCCGATGCCAGTGTCGCGAACCTCGCAACAGACCGTTTGTCCATCTTCGGAAGGGTAAAAATGCATAAAGACTTGGCCGCCATCGTGGTTAAACTTAATCGCGTTGCTCAGCAGGTTCAGCAGAATCTGCTTCAATCGCGCCGGATCCGCGTGGACGTGGGTTAATTCCGGCGCGGCTGTAAAATGCAGGGACACATTGCGCTGCAATGCAAACGGCTGGAATGTCGCCTTCTTCTCGTTGATGATGGCCTGGATGGGAACGCGCTCCGGGTTCAAGGTAATTTTTCCGGCTTCAATCTTGGACAGATCCAGTATTTCGTTCACCATATCCAGCAGGTGTTTGCCGCTGCGAACGACGTTTTGGACATATCGCTCCTGCTTGTCGTTTAACTCGCCCGCCATGCGGGATTCCAGCATCTCGGAGTAGCCGATGATGGCGTTGAGCGGCGTGCGCAACTCGTGGGACATATTGGCCAGGAACTGGCTTTTGCGCTGGTTTGCGATCTCGGCGTATTCTTTCGTTCGGGCCAGTTCCAGTTCAGCCAGTTTTTGCTCGGTAATATCCCGCACCGAACCGGATTTACGGATAGGGATGCCGTTTTCGTCAAAAAAGGTTTGCCCGCGGCAGAGAATGTAGCGATATTCACCGTCGCGCCTACGGATGCGGTACTCCATGGTGTACTTTTCGCGCGTTTCCAACTGTTGATGGATCTGCTTGATAACCTCCTCCTTCTCGTCCGGGTGAAGCAGGCTGACAAAGAATTCATACGTCGGTTCCGGATAGGGTTTCTCATCCCAGCCCAGGATTTCGTAGTAGCGATCGTTCCAGAACGTCACATCATTCGGGATATCCCAATCGTAGATGCCGTCGTTGGAGCCTTCGAAAACCAGGCGATAGCGCTCTTCCGCCTGTTCCGCAAGTTCTTTCGCCCGCTGCTTCTGCTGGTACAGTTCCGCCTGGTAAAGCACCTCGCCGATATGGGAAACCACGCGCTCCAGCATATCCAGTTCTTCCTCCGTCCAGTTGCGCTCGTAGGCACACTGGTGCAGAGAGATGGAGCCATAAGGGATGCCGCGGTAGAAAATGCCGATCCGCAAGACAGATTTGACCTGGTACTTGTCCACCAAGGCCACCAGGAAGGCCATCAGCTGATCCTGGGTGTTAAACTCGCCTGTTAGTTGCATGCCTTCCATATTTTTTCGGATGGCTTCGATGTAATCGTGCGGCAGTGAGACCATGAGGGGCTTCAGCGCGTCCGGTGTAATATCCTGTCTGGAAAGATTCTGAAAAGAGCGGATCAGTCGGTCCATATCCTCGTCTGAAATTCGGGTAATCTCAGACCCGCAATACTGCCCGGACAAATGAATCTGGAATTCCTGGCCAATCTCGGCATAGCGTATCACCGTACAGCGATCGGCCTTGAAGTAGGAGCCGATTTCGAAGGCCGCAGCGTTTAATATGGCGTTAATATCATTGGTCTGGCTGTTAATCTCGACAATTTTGCGGATTAACCGCTCCCGATCGATGGTTTTGGCCAGTTCCTGCTCGATACGACAACGGTCAATCGCCACGCCGATAACGTTGGCAACGGAAATGACAAACTGGATTTCCTCGTCCTCAAACTTTCTCTCTTGCCGGGTGTGCATGCCGATGGTGCCGTAAGGGCTGTCTTTCCCCTGAATAGGTACGGTCAAGCCGCTCAAAATGCCAAGTTGATTGAGAAGCTCATGGATTTCAAACCGATGTTCCGTGTGTATATCGGCCATCAGTATCGGCTCATTCGTTGTGAGTGTATACGACGCTTGTGAGCTTGTGCCGCTGGCCGGAATAATGGCCGTGTTATAAAGGCGGGCATCCCAACCCACTCCGGCCCGAAGCACGAGCTTGTCCTGATCCGGGAGAAGCTCCATCGCCCCGCAAAATTCCACGTTGAGTGTTTCGGCAATCAGGTCGGTGGCCTTCTGCATCAAGTCATACGGACGCATGCCCTCCAATGCGTACTGGCTGAGCTGGGCAATCATCTGCTGGCGCTGGGCATGGCTTAACAAACGCTGTTTGCCCTGCTGCTCCTGCCGGTACAGATCCGCCTGGTGCAAGGCCAGCCCAAGGTAAGTTGCCAGCTTTCGCAGGGAGACCATGTCCGCCTCAGTCCAGATATGGCCGGGACGGCAATGCTGTAGGACAATGACGCCGTAATCATCGCCCCGGTAGCGAATTTCAATCGCCAGAATCGACTCGATGCTGTATTTTTGTCGGTAGGCCAGCAGCTTATCCACACAAGCCCGCGCACAAACACTGCAGGTCTCAGCATACTGCGCCAGCCGACTGTGGTACTGGTCCGCATAAACCTGGCACGTCTTGATATAAGACGCAATATCCGCTACCAGGAGCGGTGTGTTCACCAGGCTGCGAACGGCCATGGTATGCTCGTCCGGCGCATGGCAATCCATAAAAACGGTTTCGTTAAACGGAATGTCTTCCAATTCAACCGGTAAAACCCCTTCACGGCAGTGCTGGGAGGAAAGCTTGATCCGAATCGGCTTCTTTGTTCTCTCGTACAGCATAATAAAGCAGCGATCGGCATCGTAAAGCCGGCTGAATTCTTCCACCGAGGTTTTCAGGATCAGGTCGATGTCCAGCGTTTGGTTAATCAATTCCGCTATCTGGTCAATCAACGCATCGCTATTATTTATAGGTTGTATATCGGCAAGCGGCATAAAAAAGTCCGTCACTCCGGTTGAAAGGTATATGGCTTTAGTATAGTCGATAGCCAACCGGATTGGTAGGCTAGGTTTATTGGATTATGCCACATCCAGGCAAGCGTTAATCAAAGAAACCTCATAGATTAGCCGGTTGGGCAGGACCAATGGATGGATTTATCCGTCATAAGCGTTTTATCGGTATTTCCGGCAATTCTATCCCCTCGGTTTATCGGTTAATAATAGGGCTGAACCCAGTATTGGCAATGGATGAGGTGCTTCTCAATGCTGTTTCTGGATCGATTTGATGCGGGGCTTCAGCTGGCGCGGAAGCTGATGAGCTACCGGCACGAAAAACCGTTTGTGATTGCGCTGCCACGCGGTGGAGTGGTTGTGGGATACGAAGTGGCCCGAGACTTGGAAGCCCCCCTGGATGTGCTGGTGGTACGTAAACTGGGCGCCCCCGGACAACCCGAATTGGGGATGGGCGCAATCGCGCCGAATGGGATTAGGTTATTAAACCAGGAAATTATGAAAATGCTGAAGGTGACGGAAACGGAGCTGGAAGCCAGCACGCAGCAGGAAACCGCCGAGATGGATCGACGCATCCAAACCTACCGGGATGGCCGCCCGGAACCGGACTTGAGCGGCAAAACCGTAATTATCGTAGATGATGGCCTTGCAACCGGCTTTACCGCGCGTGCCGCCATCCAGGCCATCCGCAAACAGAAGCCGCGCCTGGTGGTGCTGGCGGTGCCGGTATGCGCGCTTGATACAACCGAAGCCCTTCGACCGGAAGTGGATGATCTTGTCTTCGTCCATGCCCCGATGGACTTCTTATCTGTGGGTGCGTGGTACAAGCAGTTCAACCCGGTTTCAGACGAGGAAGTGATTAACCTGCTGCGCCAGGCCCAGCATGCCGTGCCGGAATATACCACGATTTAATTTAGTGAATGACACTATTAAACAGTTGCCCGTGGAAATGGCCGAAGCGATTCCCGGTAGACCTGCCGTGCCGGAATTGCGACCAGCTCCTTCTCTGGATAACGTAGGGCCGTGAGAGAACCGCCAAAGACGCAACCCGTATCGATATTAATGGTATTATTGACCCAAACCGCCTCCGGAACCGGCGTATGCCCATACACAACCATGGCCTCGCCACGATATTGGGCGGCCCAATCCAGGCGCTCCGGCAAGCCGTACTCATCCTTGCGGCCTGTGGTTTTGCCATATAGCGTAAACGCGCGAACCTTGTCGCCCCCCTTGCCCTGCAACGCCTGTTCAATCCCCGCATGCGCCACAACCAACCGCCCGCCATCCAGAATGTAATAATGGCCCAGCGACTTCAGGAACGCCCGTAAACCCTTCTCGAATTGCGGTTTCACCGATCGCGGCAGCGCATCCAGTTGAGCCATGGTGTTCTCCAGCCCATGCGTTACCTGCACATTTCGGCCATCAAGCTTACGCATCAGCTTGTCATCGTGATTCCCCATCACGCTAAAGGCCGAGCCGTGCTGGATCATGTTGTATACTAGCCGCAGCGTATCCAGAATCCGCGGCCCCCGATCCACCAGATCCCCCAGGAAAATAGCCCGGCGTCCATGGGGATGGACATATACCGGCCCGCTATTTAACGTCTGACCGGGCCGGTTCTCGATGACGCCATACCCTAACCGCTTCAACAGGGCTTGCAGTTCATCGGCACAGCCATGGACGTCGCCAATCAAGTCAAACGGCCCATGTACATTCATTTTTCGATAATCAAACGCTGCGTTCGGTTGCTCCATCCGCCTATTCGCTTGCTACAGAAGACCAATACCATTATAACCGGCAGGGATTGCTTTTTACCCCGTCATGAAAGATTGTTTTTTCTGACTGAAAGCTAGGAATAGTCAATCTCCCGTTATAGTCCTTCATGCTGCCCGGTGTCGACGCAATATTCTCGCCCTCAATCCCGGCGGTAATCGCCTCCGGATCACTGCCTTCCGTGCCGCCGGCGCACTTGTCAAACGTATTCGCATCCCCTTGCGGGGCATTCTGCAAGGTCATCTGTTCAGCCTCTCGTCATATCAACCTTATTTATGCTTTGCGCTCAGGTTAAAGATGTTTTTCTCGGAAACCGGGGTTTCGTCGATCACGTCGCCGGCTTTGTGCCGCTGCTGGGTTTTCTGGTTGCGTTTCTGCGTTGTGCGGTTTTCGTGATTGCGCTCGTCGTTGCGGGCCGGGAAGCCGCCGTAACTCTTGCCTTCTCTCGACATATCCGTTCCTCCAATCGCTGACATGGGTGTGGTTTCCATTCAAACCGGCATGAATCCGGCTGAAAAAAGTATCCGGAGCAACCTACTGCGATTTCGGTTTCTCCGGATATTGAAAGTATAACAATGGGCCAACCCCATTTTAAGTGCCTGGGTGGCGGGTTTTTAAGACGAACTTATCGCTGCGCCTTGTGGGACTCTTTCGCCTGTCGGTTCTCCAATTAATGTGTAATGATGTGCGCTAATTATGGCTCTACAGGTTGATTGGAGATCTTCCAAATTGCCATTGGATTGTTCTATTGCCGCATTCAACCGCTCACTCAGTGGCTCGGCGCTTTCGACTTCGCGTAAGGCATCAGCCACTTCCCTTAAACCGGCCTTGTCCGGCGCCGTGGATGCAAGTTCGGCTGCGAATACCAAGGGCACAATAAAATTGCCTTCAGGTACGCGATAGAATTGCTCGCCCACGGGCGCCTTAAAAAATCCAGGCCTGGCATCATCAGTCACGACTTCAGAATTGAGCAACGGGAGGGCCTTTGCATAAACCGTCCTACGGGCTAAATTATCGTCAAGCGCAAGGGAAACAACAACAGTACTGATTAAATCTGGACGAGCCGTATTGAGCCAGGACGCAAAAGTTTTGAAATCCTGCCGATCAGCGTGCATAGCCCCTTCCATCAGAATGGTTTCTAACATCCTATCCGAAATTTTTCCATTGGCATGGCCACTGGAGAATCTGGCCTTTAAGTCATTTGTTTGGTTTTGTGCCTTATACTGCTGGGTTAAAGCAACAGTGGGTCTTCTGAGCTGGTGAATGGGACTTAATCTCATGATGATGTGTTCCTGTTTGAACTGAACATTAATAATACACACCTGAATATTGCAAATTGTGCTTTTCAGACTGACTCGATCATAAAGGTAACAGGGCCATCATTCATCAGCGAAACTTGCATCATCGCGCCGAACTCGCCGGTTTGCACGTTGAGGGTCGTTGCCTCGCTCAATCGGTTCAGATAGAGTTCGTAAAACCGGAAGGCCTTGTCCGGCGGCATGGCATTGTCAAAACTCGGGCGGGTTCCCTTACGGCAGGAAGCGGCCAGGGTGAACTGCGATACGATCAACAGTTCACCCTGGATCTCGGTTACGGAGCGGTTCATCTTCCCCATCTCATCCGGGAAGATGCGCAGTTCCAGCAGCTTTTTGATATGGTAATCAATGTCGCCGGGTGAGTCGGTTTTTTCCAGCCCCAGCAACACCAGAATGCCACGGCCAATCTGGCCGACCACCTTATTCTCCACGGTAACGGAGGCGGAACTGACGCGCTGTAACAGGGACTTCATCGGCCGGTTGATCCGAACCCGCCGCTCCGATCCAGCCCGACTGCTTCCAGCGTGAGGTTTGGAACGACACGCCACTCGGCACGCGTAACCGGGGCCACAACCAGTTGCGCAATCCGGTCGCCGGGGGCAATCACATAGCGAGCTTTCGAGACATTAACCAGCGCGACTTTGACTTCTTCCCGGTAATCCCAGTCAATCGTGCCGATGCCGTTAACCAGGGTAATGCCATGCTTGATGGAGAGCCCGCTTCGGGCACGAACCTGGGCTTCATACCCTTCCGGCAGCGCAATCACCAGGCCGGTAGGCACCAGCGCCCGCTCCAGGGATTCCAATACGATGGGTTCGTCGATTGCAGCCTGCAAATCCATCCCCACCGCGCCTTCGGTTTTATAAACCGGCAGGTCTTCCGGGGCGTGCGGCAAGCGCTGAACAGGGAGTTCAATCATCTGCATCGCTATACCCTCACCGGCATGGCCGCACGGATGAGTTGAAAGAAGCTCTCCGGCTGGAGGCTGGCGCCGCCGACCAGGCCGCCGTCAATTTCCGGCTGGGCCATCAGGCCTTCCACGTTATCGGGCTTCATGCTGCCGCCGTAAAGGATGCGGACGTGGGCATTGTTCAGTGCCTTGCGAATAAGGCCGATGACGCGGTTGGCTTCGTCCGCCTCGCAGACTTTGCCGGTGCCAATGGCCCAGATGGGCTCATACGCGAAGACCAGCCATTCCAACTGCTCAGGGGAAAGGCCGGCAATGGCCGCCTTCACCTGCTTTTCAACCCAGGCATCGGTTTCGCCCGCTTCCCGCTGCGCCAGGGATTCGCCGACACAGACAATGGGCCGCAGATGATTGGCGAGTGCGGCCTTAATCTTGGCATTGACGGTTTCGTCTGTTTCGTTGAAGTATTCCCGGCGCTCACTGTGCCCGATAATCACGAATTCAACGTCCCATTCCTTCAGCATCCGCGCGGAAATCTCGCCGGTGTAAGCGCCCTCGTCATGGGCCTCCATGTTTTGCGCTCCCAGGCTAAAATCGGTCTGGGCCTTGGGCAGGGCCTGGTGCATGAAGGGCAACGCGGTAAACGGGGCACATAACAAGACATCCGGCATCTCATCATCGTGGAAAGGTTTCAGCATCGGCGTCAACGCCTCGATAAAAGCGAGCGCTTCCCGGGCGGTTTTGTACATCTTCCAGTTGCCCGCCATCAGCGGTTTACGGTTTGGGTTCATTCTGCATCTCCTTATCAAAAAACGAACCTCCCTCAAACGGGCTGAGGGAGGTCGTTAAACGGTTTAATTCTACGCGGTTACAGGAATTTTGTTGGCGACCATCTGGGTTAGTTCCGCCAAGCGGTTGCTGTAGCCCCATTCATTGTCGTACCAGCCAACGACCTTGAGGGTGTTGGTGCCGGTCACCATCGTCAGCTTCGCGTCGATAGAGCAGCTGTGAGGGTCGCCCATAAAGTCGTGGCTCACCAGCGGCTCTTCAGAGTAACGCATAATCTTGTTGAGCGAGGTTTGCGCGGCCTCTTTCAGCGCCTGGTTCACGGCTTCCACGGTAACAGGCTTTTCAGTGGTCACAGTCAGGTCCACAATGCTCACGTTGGGGGTGGGAACGCGGATCGCATACCCGTCCAGGCGGCCTTTCAAGTCTGGAATAACCAGGCCGATGGCTTTCGCGGCCCCGGTGGAAGTAGGCACGATATTCAGTGCGGCAGCGCGGGCGCGACGCATATCCTCGTGCGGGGAATCCAGGAGGCGCTGATCCATCGTGTAGCTGTGGATCGTGGTCATAAAGCCTTCCTTGATGCCGAACTTCTGGTGGATGACCTTGGACATCGGGGCCAGGCAGTTGGTGGTGCAACTGGCGTTGGAAATAATGTGGTGCTGCTCCGGGTTGTACAGCTCATCGTTAATGCCCAGGGCCAGGGTAATGTCCTCGTTTTTCGCCGGGGCGCTGATGATGACCTTTTTGGCGCCGGCTTCAAGGTGCTTGCGGGCCTTGGTGGCATCCGTAAAAAAGCCGGTGGATTCGATGACCACATCAATTCCCAGGTCTTTCCAAGGCAGGTTGGCTGGGTCACGCTCGGCAGTCACGCGGATTTCGTGGCCGTTGATGATAAGGGAACTCTCGGTGTGGGAGACATCGCCCTTGAATTGACCCATGACGGAATCGTACTTGAACAGGAACGCCAGATCCTTGGATGCAACGAGGTCGTTCACCGCAACTACGTTCACATCTACATCCGGGTTCTCGAAAATGGCTCTGAGGGTGCTTCTGCCAATGCGACCAAAACCGTTGATCGCCACTTTGGGTTTTGCCATAGGTCTCTCCTTATCATTCATCAGACACGTTTTCCATTTGATGAAAGCTTATGAATAACGAAATCACTATATCACAAGCCCATCCGGGTCAAAAGCCCTTTCGCGCATTTCATCCGTTTCCACATTATGCGCAAATCGGGGCATTTTTCCCTTGGTCGCCAAGGGAATTTTCCCGTTCGGCGCCGGATTGGGCAGCAACCGTATCGTTGGCAATAAAAGGATTCAGAAAGAAAAAAGGCAAAACGCGTGCGTTTTGCCTGGATCTTGGAGATCGGGTTAGAGTGTCTAAGCAATCAGAGTAAGGGGAAACTTAAATATAAAGGAGCATACCGTAAGCGTCCGTGCCGCCGCTCATGTATTTGACCGTCGAGGCGGGGGGGGTTGCAATAGCCGGGCTCGCTTTTCGCCAGCGTAGACGCCGTGTGGGCATTCACAAAGCTGCTAATGCCGACATAAAGCGTCAGGAACAGGATTGCAACCGAAAAATTCAGGATTACAAAGTAGTGCCATTTATTCATCATTCAACTCTCCAGCCGGGATTTTAAATTTAATAGAGCGCCTTAATGGCGGATTGAATCCCTTCATCATCGCAAAGGGAGGCCAGGATGGAGCCAATATGCTGCTTGACCGTCCGGATATCCGCATTCAACTCGCGGGCGATCTCGACGGTGCCGCCACCATCCACAATCAGGTCATAAATCTCAAACTCAAGCGCAATGGGGGTATTGATGAGTTGCGCCATTTTCGTCGCTTTGTGCCGTGCGGTTTCCATCAGGGCTGTACCGGTGTTTTTCATCTTCTCTCTCTCCCTTTGTCCCTAAACGCCGGGGGCGTTTAAAGTCACTGTGCCTTACACCTTCTCTGTGGAAGGCAATCCAATCTTCAGTATTAAAATCGTAACAGTTGAATTCCGATCGGGGATTAAACCAGAGAAGGATATTTTTCTACTACCCAGGTATTACAACTTGCGCGATATCCCAGGCACGATCATTCAGGGTTACACCGATATATCAATTCGTCCCAGCGCTTTGTATATCCATCGGTTTGGTGGTTCAATAAATGACGGAATGATCCGATGCGTATCATATAGACCTGTTGAAAGTAGAGGAAAAGAGATGACCGAGCAAACCCAAACCGAAGCGGAACACGTCCACGGCCCCAATTGCAGTCACGATCACCATCATCCGAGCCATGCGCCATTTGTGCGCGAACAGCCCAAAATCGGGCGGAATGACGCATGCCCTTGCCAAAGCGGTAAGAAATTCAAAAAATGCTGCGGTGCCAAAAGCTAACCGGCATCTAATAATTGAAACCCTGCTAATGCTCAAAAAGGCAGGATACCTGTATCACCACCAGGCCATCGTCCTTCAGCACGGTGCAACGAGAGGTTAACTTCGCCAGGGCGGGTTGAAGACCATGGCGCATCTGCCGATCCACCTCCCCAACCAGGAGGGTTTGGTACTGCCTAAGCCATGGATGCCCCGACAGATACCCCGCTTTGAACATGTCCTTATCCAGCAGCAGGAAGTCAATGCCGTTCTCCGTCAGGTATTGTTTCAGCTCCGCAAGGCTTGGGTTGTACAGCGCACCCACCAGCGCCATGGTCTTCTCCCGAAAGGGTACGGCGTAACCGAGATGGTACGGGATGGCGTACTCGCTGCCGACCACGATAGAGCGGCCGGTAAACGACGGCAGGTTATTCGCTTCATCAGTCAGTGAAGCTATGCGCGTACTGTGTGGCTGCTGCTTGAAAAACGCATACAGCGCAGGATGCTTGCCCTGGTAATAGCGCGTGCTGGGAAAATCGTCATCCAGCATCGGGTAGGCCAGCATCAGCGCAATCAGGATCGCTGGCAACCCAAAGCGCACTGCCCTTGAAACGGGCCGGTTATTGCCAAACCATCGACGGACAACGGCTTGCACCAGGCTTGTCAGCACGATGGCGGCGGTTATTGCCATCAGGATGCGGATGCTGTGCTGGGTGTAACGGCTGGGCAGATGGAACTTGAAAAGAAAGAGATGCGCCGCCGCAAACATTGTGATTGAGGCAACCGCAAGCTGGGATAAAATGCGAATGGACGAATCAACCCGGTTAAGCAGGGGCAGGTGCTGCCTGAAACGCATTAATATCGGCAGGGAAGACCCGATCAGCATCATGAACAGGAAATACAGGGAAGGCCAGTTAAACCAGTCCTTGGGTATAAGGCCGCTTCGTTCACCGGAAATCCAGTAGGAAAAAGGATTATCCAGGAAATAACGCGTTCTGCCCGTCTCGGAAAACTCCGGCCACTGCCTCGCCATTTCCGCGGAAATGACCGGGCCAAACTGGGAGGCATTGATAACAAACGGCAGCAATACCAGGCACACCAACACCAACCCGACCAGAGCGGCCTTGCGGTTTTTAGCATCGGCGCTGAGGCGCGGAAAGGGCTTTTTCCAGTCAAACAGGCGAATCAACAGGATGATGGCGGAAACCAGAAGGAGCTGCGGATAGAACAAGCCCTGTAACAGGATGGCGAGCGCACAAAGCCAAAGGTTCCCTTCGGACAGGAACAGCAGGAACATCAGCATCAGCGGGTAAACAAAGGCGCGGGGCGTCGCGGAAACCAGGTCGTCCTTGGCCCAGAGGCTTTGGTTCAGCAGCACCGTGCTGACAAAGGCCGATATTGGCAATGGAAACAGCTTCATCGCAAAGCGGAAACACAACGCCGTGGTCACAACACCCAGAAAAAAAGGCAATATCTTGTTAAAAAACATCGGATCCAGGCCGCATGCCGCGGCAACCCGGTAGAGCGTGGTATAACCCAGCGGCGCAACCGACTGGAAATAATCCGCAATCAGGTCGCCGGGGAAAAGGCCGGGATCCAGAAAGCGCTGCATCCAGAAGACATGCTGACGGGCGTCATCCTGCACCACGTAGGCCGACTCGAACGCCTGGTCCATCGCCAGGATAGAAAACCAAACGGACACTCCCAGCGATAACAGCAGCCAGAACATCGGCTGCGCCAGCAACCGCATGATCAGGCTTTCAGGTTTGTTTCGATCCAGGTTCATCGCCACCATTATCCGTCGGATCGACATTATCGCCAAGCCCACTTTCTTCCGATAGCCCAAGTGCATTCCGACCTTTATATGCAGCGCTTTTCAGGATAGGTTTAAAAATTACCGGCTTGGCCCCTATCCGTTCCACCATGTTTATGGTTCTATAAGCTGTACAACTGAATAAACAGCGGGGCGCTCGCCGCCCCCATGGGTATATAGTAGCTTAAGGAGAGGACAGGATGATGATATCATCATTACCTGGCATTGGGTTGCCGCGTGCCCGCTTCGGCAGGATCAGCCTAACGGCGGCAAATGGCGGACAACCGCAGGAATTGACCATTGCAGACCATAAAGTCCTGCGCGTTACCAGGACACCTGGCGGCCAGTACGTGCTGGCCACCAGCGATGACGCCCAGCAGACGGCGCTGGCGAACCACC
>CALAJO010000037.1 GCA_937922745.1 uncultured cyanobacterium | reverse complement strand
TGGTTGAGCGTGCTTTTGCCTGGTTGGGCTGGTTCAAGCGTTTGGAGATACGATTAGAAAACTATGTGAGCCGTTACAAAGCCTTCTGGCAACTCGCTTGCATTCGCATCCTGCTCAAATACTTACCGGACTAGTTCTAGCAAAGAGCCTTGCTCTATTATCCAACCGTTACCGTGCGGCGAAACGACAGCGCGATAATTCCGGACTGTCCCAGCCTGTTTGCCTACTTGAACCAACTCTTTAAATTCATCCTGCCAGCGTTTGGGGAGTTGTTGGCCTTCGGAGCCAAATCGGCTTTTATTAATGCCATTTGTACGATTGATTACATTTGGGCGATACCCGGTTTGGATTGAAGACAGGTACATGAGCATCTCCTTAAATTACAGACGATAAGCTGTTAAACCCGCTCAAAACGTAAAATTGCTTTTATTTAAAGGATTTACAGGCTTGTAACAAATCATTCCAAGGGTGGCAATTTTTAAGCTTCAGCATTCTTATTAAACCATCTTCAATGTTGTCTTAAGGTTTTCTTGGATGAATCCGCTCGATCCGATGGCGCTTGCCTCTCAATCCTACGCCAGTCAGACCGCCTCTGCCGGTTATTCCGACTTTGACATGTTTGATTTTATGCCCTCAGCGCGGCGCAGGCGACATAGCGAACCCATGGGCGTCGCGTCCAGCCCGGTACCGATTGCCATGCCCTACCAGTTTCCGCGCTTCGGCTCCTGCCAGGAGGCAGTGGATTGCATCGACAACCTGGATGACATGAAACTGACCCAGGCAACGGGTGCTGTACTGTTCTCCGGCAATGACCAGGATGGATTACTGGCCCAAGCCATATTGCACATCCAGGATAAACCGCTGAACCAGACCAGCCGCCGGATGAACCTGCTGCATGCCCTGGCCGACAAACGATTCGGGCGCAACAAGGCCTACCCGGAACTGGGCCATCAGTTGGAACGGGTTATTGAGGATTTACCCACATCCACACGCCTGATACAGCGCCTACGGTACAACCGGCAGATACAGGCGCGGTTTGCCGCCACCCAAACAGAACTGGCCCGCTTTTACGACCGGGCCATTGCTTACCACGAGAATCGCCTGTAAGCCCAACTTTTATCTTCCACGGGTAGCCAATGCGGATTGCCTTGCAATACCATTATGATATGCGTGTGATGCGTTGGAGAAGCCAGGATGAGCCAACTGACCCTGCCGATACCTATTCCCTACGGCAATATTGCTTATGCCGGTTTTTGGCGGCGTGCAGGCGCCGGCTTGCTGGACTACATCCTGCTGGGCATTGCCATTAACGTCGCGAGCGGCGTAATGATGGCTCTAACCGGCCTGCTTATCGGGTTTTCTCTCCCTATCGTTATGATGCACGGCCAGCCGGAGACGCTGCACTCTACATTTAACTCGTTGATAAGGGCTTACAGCAATATAGCGGGGTTTAGCATCCCATGGCTTTATTTTACGCTAATGGAAAGTTCTTCTAAGCAGGCAACACTAGGAAAAATGGCCTTTAATCTCAAAGTCACCGATGAGTCGCTGCAGCGCATCTCGTTCGCGCAGGCTAACATTCGCTACTTCAGCAAAATCCTGTCGTTTATGCTGCTACTGGTTGGCTACCTGATGATTGGCCTGACACAGCGCAAGCAGGGCCTGCATGACATGATCGCCCGCTGCCTTGTCATCCGAAGCAGCCGGCCTTACCCGAAGCCGAATTAATCGGCCTGGGCTGCCATCTCTGCCCCAAGGACGCCCAAAACCGGATAAACACCCAACACCTTAAGGAAGGCGGTTTCCTCCCGAATGCGGTTGAGCATGGCGTCCGTCACAAGCCCTTCAATGTCCAGGTAGAACAGGTATTCCCCCAGGCACTTCTTGGACGGGCGGGACTCGATTTTAGAGAGGTTCAAATCGTACTGGGCAATTGCCGTTAAAATTTGCAGCAGTGCCCCGGGCCGGTTGGCCTTGAGCCCTACGCACAAGGAGGTTTTAACATCCGTCAGGGGCATCTCCAGCGTGTCGAACGACCAGGCAGATCCGGCGGAAATCATCAGGAAGCGGGTCGCATTCTGGCTCAGGTTGCCAATATTTTCTTCCAGCACTTCCATGCCGTAATGTCGTGCCGCATTAACGGAGCCGATGGCGGCATGGGTTTCGTCCAGCGTGAGGAGGGCCTTTACCGCCTCGGATGTTGAACTGGCCGGGACAAATTTGACTTGCGTGCCCATACGGGCATAAATCGCATCCCGGCACTGGCCAATGGCCTGCGGATGCGAGTGGATAAACTGGATCCCTTCCCAAAACTCGTACCGTCGAATAAGCGCATGCTGAATCGGGCGCACAAACTCGGCGACAATCCGGGTCTTTTCCAGTTTTAATGCCAAGCTGTCCAGTACTTCGGCAACAGAACCTTCCAGGGCGTTCTCAACCGGGATGCAGCCAAGATCCACCGCATTGTCTTCCACCGATTCCAGGATCTGGGCCAGGGAAACCATGGGGACAAAGGTCATCCGTTGCTGCGCATCATGAAGATATCGGTGCGCGAACGTTTCCGCCGCTGCCTGGGAGTGTGTTCCCGTGGGGCCAAGATAAGCCAGTTTCACAAGCGGTTCACCCCGAGAAAATTAAACCAATACTGCATAAGGGTATTATAGTCTGCCCGGCCACTTTACGCATAGACGAACGCTAAACGCTCTTAAGCCGTTGCAAAGGTTTTAAAGGATTTTGCTTCCTCGGATACCATTTTCTGGATAGACTCACGCGCCGCCTTTACGGCGGCCTGCTCGGCACGCAAAGTGTTTAAACGGATTTCAATTCCCTTGCCCATTTGGCCCAGTTGCGCCCTTCGTGCGTCCAAAATCTGGGACAGCGGGTTATCCGGCATCAGGTTTGCGCCCAGCGCAGCAATTCTGTCCGTCATGGACATCAGCATCAGCAGGTTTTCCTGCAATTGCGAGATGTGCAATGTCAAATCCGAATTTCGGGCAGTATAAAGCTGGTCATACGCCACGGCAACAGCAAAACCCATGATGAAACTCCCAATACTCACATATACCTAGACGAAAAGAGATCGAAAAACAGAGAGACGTTTGAAGAGAGAGAATTTAAGGCATTCTTATTTATATAAAAACAACTAATTAGGTTTTTGTGACAGTTGTTGAGAAAATAATCAAATTAGAGATAAAACTTTGTTAGAATATCGAGGTTTCTCGCTTTTATCTTTTGAAAACGTACAATTAAAAACACATAATAACCACCGAATGGAATCAGGTCCCATGCATCAAACCAAAATCGCCATCGTTGGCGGCGGGCTGGCCGGTAGCGAAGCGGCCTTGCAGTTTGCCAAACGCAATATCCCTGTAACCCTGTACGAGATGAAGCCGGTGAAGCGATCTCCCGCGCACCATACGGATAACCTGGCGGAAATTGTTTGCAGCAACAGCTTTGGGAACCTGCAACTGTCTACAGCCAGTGGATTGTTAAAAGAAGAATTGCGCCTCCTCGACTGCCAACTGATAGATACGGCCAGACAGTTGGCTGTCCCCGCCGGGAATGCCCTTGCCGTAGATCGGGAGCGCTTTGCGGAAACCATTACGCAAAAAGTCGCCAGTTATCCACAAATCACGCGCATCGCCACTGATCAGACGACCCTGCCCGAGGATGCGGACTATGTCATCATTGCCACGGGGCCGCTCACATCGCCTGGCCTGACAGAAACCCTGCAAAACCTGCTGAACCAGCAACAGCTCTACTTCTTCGACGCCGCTGCGCCCATCCTGACGCGGGATTCGATTGACTTCAGCAAAGCCTTCTTTCAGAACCGCTATAACAAATCGACGGATGAAGCCGATGAAAGCGGCAGTTATATTAACTGCCCACTGGAGAAAGATGAATATCTGAACCTGGTCGATCATATCCGCAACGCCGAAAAGTCCGAACTCAAATCGTTCGAGAAAAGCGAAGCCAAATTCTTCGAAAGCTGCCTGCCGATTGAAGTCCTGGCCAGCCGCGGAGTGGATACCTTACGCTACGGCCCGATGAAACCCGTGGGCATTGAGAACCCACACACCGGCAAACGGCCTTATGCGGTCATCCAACTTCGGCAGGATAACGCGGAAGGCACCCTTTACAACATCGTGGGCTTTCAGACGAACCTGAAATGGGGCGAGCAGAAAACGATGATCAGCATGATTCCGGGGCTGGAAAACGCAGAAGTCGTTCGGTACGGTGTGATGCACCGTAACACGTTTATCAACAGCCCGCAGGTGCTTCAGCCTACTATGCAGCTTCGCTCGCATCCGAATATCCTCATCGCCGGGCAGCTTACCGGCGTGGAAGGCTACACCGAATCCATTGCCTCCGGCCTGATGGCGGCGCTTTCGGTTATCCAGCTCATCCAGGGGAAAGCGCCTATCCTTCTACCGCAGGAAACGATGATGGGCGCCCTGTTCCATTACATTACCCGCAGCGAAGCCAAGCATTTCCAGCCGATTAACAGCAACTGGGGCATTTTGCCGCCTCTGCCGCAAGCCATCCGCGACAAGAAAGCCCGTAATGCGCACCTGGCACAACGGGCTCTTGAAACGTTTGAAAATGTGATTCGGTCTAACGCTTTAAGCCTTGGCTTACAACCACCGGGCGTTCTTGAACCAACTGTTTAACAGACTCCGTGCTGTAATTGAGGAACTGGGACGCAAACACACCCAGCAACAACGTGGCAGCAACACTAATGGTTAATGCGGAGCCCAACGCCCATGGGGTCGAAGTATGGGCAGGAATTGCATTCACCGCGTCGGAAGGCTCTTTAACGACCATAAGGCGGATAATGTTGATATAGTAAGCCAGAGATACGGTACTGTTGAGCAGGGCCACAATCACCAACCAGGTATACGCCGGGTTGGACATAATGACCGCCTGGAACAGGAAGAACTTCGCAAAGAATCCGGCAGTAATGGGAATTCCGGCCAACGACAACAGGAAGATACTAAACGCCAGCACCAGGCCGGGACGCTTTTGCACCATGCCACGGTAAGACTCGATATCATCCGAGCCGGTGAGTATGCCAAAGTAGATGACGCAGGCAAACGCGCCCAGGTTCATAAACAGGTAGGTCATCAGGTAGTACACAATGCTACCCACACCGGCAGACGAGCCAACAACCAGGCCGGTAAGCATGTAACCGGCATGCGCAACCGTACTGTAAGCCAGCAGACGCTTGACGTTACGCTGTTTCAGGGCAACAAAGTTCCCAATGGTCATGGACAGAACCGCCAGAATCGTCCACAGTTCGGCCCAGGCTGGGAAGCCCGGGAAAATGACCATCAACAAACGAATGGTAACCGCAAATGCCGCCGTTTTGGAAACCACCGACAAGAAGGCACTGACCGGAGTCGGTGCCCCTTCGTATACATCCGGTGCCCACATATGAAAAGGGGCAATGGATAATTTAAAGGCCAGTGCGGCAAAGACCATAATCACCATCAATAAGAGCGTCGGGTGCATCACACCTTGGTAGGCAGCCAGCGCGGTTGCAATGTCGGAAAAGTTGGTGGAGCCGGACAAGCCGTAAACCAGGGATAAACCGAACAGGAAGATGGCTGTCCCCATCCCGCCATAAACAAGGTACTTAAAGGAGGCTTCGGCACTGCGGGTCGTGCGGCGCAAATAGCCAGCCAGCACGTAAGAGGTAATGCTCAAGGTTTCCAGGCCGATGAACACGGCTGCGAGATCATTGGCGGCAGACAGCACCATGCCGCCCAACGTCGCACCCATCACCAAGGCGTAGAAGTCGCCGATAATTTTGGTATTCCGCTCCAGGAAGGCATGCGAGATGGCAACCGTAATGCCAAGGCCCGCCAGCAGCATAGCCCGCATGACATAACTAAAGAGATCCGCACGCAAGGCGCCGAACATCATCGTCTCAGGCTCCATAGACGGTTGCTGGGCGAACTGCCAAATCAGCGCAGCCAGGGAGCCCAGAACAAAAACGAGAGATACCTGCATCAACCCGGCATTCTCGTGACGCGTCTTTTTATGGGTCATCATCGTCAGGCAAAGAATCGCCAAGAGCCCTACGGTCAGGATGATCTCCGGTAGGATAAACAACATATCCTTTTGCCCAATAACATTCATTGCCATTGTTTCAGGCATTACCGGGTTCCTCCTTCATTTTTGGAAAAGCTCATCATGGAAATCACGGGAATTTGACCTTTAGGGGTCGCCTTATGCAGCTCGGCAATCATCTTGCTGTAGGGCTGGGCCATTGCGGTCACTTCCCGCTCGAATTGGGAAGAAACCAGATTGGGGAAGAGCCCTACGGCCACAATCAGGAATGACAAGGCAGCAAGCACGAAGACTTCGCTGGGCGTTGCGTCTTTCAAATCGCTCCACTTGGGGAATACCGGCCCCATGAAGACGCGCATCAGCATCCACAAGAGATAAGCCGCCCCCAAAACAACCCCGATTGCGGAAATAATGGTCAACGTCTGGATGGAGAGGGTTAATACCGTGCCACCAAACCAGGGAATAACTTTGAAAGCATTCGACAGGAAAGCGCCATAGAAGACCAGCGTCTCTGCCGGGAAACCACCTAAAAGGGGCAACCCGAGGCTGGCCATCGCAATCAAAAGGGCGAAGAAGTAAACTGTCGGAAGCACTTTGCCAAACCCGCCCATTTCCGCGATCTGGCGTGTATGGGTACGGGTATAAAGCGTTCCCACAATCATAAAGAGCCCGGCGCTAATCAATCCGTGGCTCACCATCTGGAACACGGCGCCATTAAAGCCAACCGCGTTCAACGCGCCCAATCCCAGCAGCACAAAGCCCATGTGGCTGACGCTACTGTAGGCAATTAATTTCTTCAAGTCGGCCTGGGCAAGTGCAACACCCGCCGTATACACAATATTAATGGTGCCGATCAGAACCAGGTAAGGCGCAAGGACGGTAGCTGCTTCCGGGAACCAGCCAAAGCACAGGCGCAGCATCCCGTAAGAACCCATTTTTAAGAGGATGCCAGCCAGCAGCATACTGATGGGAGTCGGCGCTTCAACGTGCGCATCCGGCAACCAGGTGTGGAAAGGAACCATCGGCAATTTAATGGCGAACGCAGTAAACAAGCCCAGGAATAGTAGCACCTGAGTACCAACCGCCAGGCCGGTCGCGCTAACGCCGGATAAATCAGCAAACGCAAAGGTCGCAGACGGATCGGCGCTTCTGGCGATAAAGAAGAGGCCCAAAATGGCCGCCAGCATAAAGACACTGCCAAACAGGGTATAAAGGACAAACTTGATGGCCGCGTACTCCCGTCTGGGGCCGCCCCAGATGGAGATCAACAGATACATCGGGATTAATTCCAGTTCCCAGAACAGGAAGAAAACGAACAAATCTCGCGCCAGAAAAACCCCTAATATCGCTGAGGTCAACGTAAAGATCATGGCGTAATACAGCTTCAGGCGCTTCTCAATCGAGGTATAGCTGGCTAAGACAGCCATCAGCACCAGGAAGGTCGTCAAAATAACAAGAACCCAACTGAGGTTATCCGCTCCCACATTGTAATGAATGCCCAATTGCGGCAGCCAGGTCATAAACTCCGCAGCCGGACGCCCGGCCTTGGTCGTTCCAAGCCAGAACAACACGGAAAGAACAAACAGCAAACCTGATCCGACAGTACTGAATGTATGCAGGAGCCGCTTTTCATTCGGCAAGAAAGGAACAATCAGGGCGTAAATCAGGGGCAGAAATATCAGAATCGAAAGAACCGGAAGCTGTTCCACCGATGAGACTCCTTATACCATCCACATTAAGACAACTGTCAGCAGAACGACAGCAATGAAGAAAATGACCAGATAGGATTGAACCCGGCCATTTTGCAGCGCGCGCATCGCGCCGCCGCTCGCGTTGACCGTCCCCGCAGTCAGGCCCACAATACCGTCGATGACGGTCCGGTCAAACCAGGCAGACAAAGACGCAAAGGACAGGTAAATATTACGCGCAAAGAAACCGTAAGCTTGATCAAAATACCATTTGTTCCATAACAGGGTATGCACCGGCTTGAAGGCAGAGGCAATTCGCGCCGGATCAATCACCTTGGCCTGACCATACATCAACCAGGCCACGAGGAAGCCACCCAACGCCACCAGAATGGAAAGCCCCATAACACCCAGGTTGGGATCATGATGATGGGCGTGGCCGAAGCTGACATATTGGGAGAAGGCCGGCAGCCCGAAGAAGCCGGACAGGGCAAAACCCAATATAACGGACGGAACCGCAAGAATGGCCAGCGGCATTGTCATCACCTTGGGGGATTCATGGGGGTGACCATGACCGCGATAAGTACCATGGAACGTCATAAAGTAGGTACGGAACATATAGAAGGCCGTCATTGCAGCCGTTGCAATGGCGATCATAAACAGCAGCGGCTGTTCGGCAGCAGAAGCGATAATCTCATCCTTCGACCAGAATCCGGCAAAAGGCAGCACGCCGGTAATGGCAATCGTCCCAATCAGGTAGGTGATGCCAGTGATAGGCATGTATTTCATCAAACCACCCATTTTTCGCATATCCTGCTCTTCGTGGCAGCCATGAATCACGCTACCGGAACACAAGAAGAGCATCGCTTTGAAGTAGGCGTGGGTCATCAAATGGAACAAACCTGCAGAATAAGCGCCCAGGCCCATCGCCAAAACCATGTAGCCGAGTTGGGACATGGTCGAGTAAGCAAGCGCTTTCTTGATGTCAACCTGAGTTAAGGCGATCGTGGCGGCAACAAAGGCGGTTAACGCGCCAATCCAGGCAATAATCATCATGGCGTTCGGGGAGATTGTAAACACCGGGTACATCCGGGCTATCAGGAACACGCCGGCAGCAACCATAGTCGCTGCGTGAATCAACGCACTAATGGGCGTCGGGCCTTCCATCGCATCAGGCAGCCAGGTGTGGAGGGGAAGTTGCGCGCTTTTCGCCATTGGGCCCATAAAAATCAGGATGGCCATTACGGTAAAGGCGACCGGGCCCGCAGCAGCTAATGCCGTTCTCGCGGCGCCGTCCATTTGGGAGAAAGAAAGCAGTTGTTGCGGATCCAACCCTTGCCAGTAAGTCCAGGAAAAATAGAGCAGGGTTAAGATTCCAATTAAGAGTCCGAAGTCACCCACCCGGTTCATCAGGAACGCCTTGGTCGCAGCCGCGGCGGCGGAAGGACGGGTAAACCAGAAGCCGATCAACAGATAGCTGCTCACGCCCACCATTTCCCAGAAGATATACATTTGAAAGAGGTTAGAACTCAGAACCAGGGAGAGCATCGAGAAGTTAAAGAGTGCCAGATAGGCGTAAAAGCGACTATAGCCAGGATCGTGCCCCATATAGCCGTGGGTGTAAATCTGAATCAACAAGCTGACGGATGTGACCACCAGCAACATCATCATGCCGGTACCATCAATGAAATAACCAATGGGAAGCTGCAATGCACCGGCCTGCAACCACGTCCAGTTCTGTTCAACTGCGGTGTAAGCGGGCCCCCAATTGCCCAGGAAAAGAAGGGTATGAATCAACCCCAGAGCAGTGGCGAGAATCACAAAGGGAGATCCGGACATCGGCTTCAATAACCCCGTCCATCGTCCCAGGACAATGATGAGAAAAGCAATTAATGGATAAACAGGGATTAACCAAACCAAGTCTTGAACCGCGTTCGACACCATTGTCTCCTTAAAACTCTTACCACTTCAACAGGTTGAAACGTTCCATATCCACCGATTTGCGGCTGCGGTAAAGCGCAATCAGGATTGCCAGGCCAACCGAAGCTTCCGCGGCGGATACGGTAAGGATGAAGATACTGAAAACCTGGCCGCCCAAGTCTTCAATGTTGATGAAATTGTTAAACGCAACCAGGTTAATGTTCACGGCATTCAGCATCAACTCGATGCACATTAACACGCGAATGGCATTTCTGCTGGAAAGCACACCGTAGAGGCCGATTGAAAACAAAACAGCCGCCAGGGTGATGTAGTGATATAAGCCCACTTCAAACATGGTTATTAATGCACTCCTAAAGTCTCTTTTTCTTCCACTTCCGAATGAGAGGACGACAGTGAGGGTGTATTGCCTTCTATATTAACCTGAGGCGCATACGGCTCAATCGTTTCAACTGTCGCCAACGTTTCCCCCTCTTCTTCAGGGAAGGTGCGCTTGGACAGCAGAATGGCGCCCATCATCGCCAGGAGCAGCAAAATCGAGGCCACTTCAAATGGAATGAGGTAACGGGAAAAGAGCAATTGACCAATCACCGTAATGCCGCCATCCGTAGAAATGGCTTGCACAGACGGCAAGGTGGCAGGATTCGTCGCCGGATCCATCAGCGAGACAAAAATCCCGTTGATGCCGCTAAAGCCCATCGTAGGATAAAGAAGAGCCCAAATCAGGAAACCTAAAAAAATGGTCGACGCCACAGCCGGCATCAACCAAAAGCGATTCGGACGTTCCTGCCCTACCGGATCCACAAAGGGCTTGTCGCCGGTAAGCATAATCCCGAAGATCAACACGATCGTCAGGCCGACCGCATAGACCAGAACTTGCGCAGCAGCAATAAACGGGGCGTTCAGCAAGACAAATACCGCCGCAATCGAGAGGAAGGTGATCAGCAACATCAAGGCACTGTAGACAATGCTTCGATGGAAGACGACACCCAGGGCGCCAGCAACCATGGTTGCTGCAAAAACCCAGAAACCGAATTGGTAAAGACCTGCAAAAGTTGTTTCGTCCATTATTCTACGTGCGGCTCCAATCCATGCTCTTTCCGATACTTGTCAGATTCCTCGCCACTCAAGCTGAGTCCGGATTTGTCCAGTACGAGGGCTTCACGGCTGTAGTCGGCCAACTCAAAATCATTGAGCATCTTGATACAGTCAACCGGACAAACTTCCGTACAGTTACCACAAAAGATACAACGACCAATATCAATGGTAAAGCGATCAATTACGGGCTGCTTTTTGTCATCCCGATGCATCTCAATCTGAATCAGGTCGCCGCAAGGGCAAACGCGGGCGCAAGCCTGGCAACCGATACACAGATCCTCGCCGCTGGATTTGGTAAGAAGGCATAAGCGGCCGTGGAAGCGCTTGCTCAGCTCCGGCATCACCTCGGGATATTCCAGTGTAACCGGCGGGCGGAACAGGTGCTTGCCCACCGTGGCCATACCGCGGCCAATTTCAACGATACCACTCAGAACTTTATTATCAGTCATGACTAAACAGTCCTCTGTTGCAATTGGATGTGAGGGACAACCTTCCGCTTAAAGATGGAGCCAAAGCCCGCCAGCGTTGCGATTAGCAGCAGGAAGAGCGCTGCATACGTACCGAGGTAACACACGCTGATTTCGCGGCCAAACAACGGAATGGTTGGAATGTTTTCTTGTAACCAGGCCATCTTCAGGATGGCAACCATAAACAGGTTTACTAAAGACAAGGGAATCAGGAACTTCCAACTGAAACCCATCAACTGATCAGGCTTCAGACGCGGCAGCGTCCCACGAATCAACATGGCCAAGGCGATAAAGATATACGTCTTGGTGATGATCCAGGTCGCCATCTCCAACTGATGAACCACCGGGATATCTATGCCCAGGTTCTGGGTAATGAGCCCGCCAAACGGCGAGTAATACCCACCGAAAAACAGGACGGCCATCAAAGCGCTCATCCCGAACAGACTTGCGTACTCGGCCAGGAAGAAGAGGGCGAATTTCATGCCGCTATACTCGGTGTTATAACCGCTGACCAATTCGCTTTCCGCTTCCGGCAAGTCAAAGGGGATCCGGTTAACTTCCGCAATCGAGGAAATCCAGAAAATCACAAAGGTTAACGGAAGCAAGCTGATGGCATACCAGGAAAATAACCCGAAGCCGCCGGCATTCTGGGTTTCAACGATTTCCCGGATGTTGAGCGAGCCGGCTGCCAGCGCCACCGCTAAAGCCGATAACACCAAGGGAATCTCGTAGCTGATGGCCTGCGACGCACTACGCATCCCACCCAGCAGAGAGTATTTGTTGTTACTCCCCCAGCCGGCAAGCACCATGCCTACCACACCAAGGGAGGAGAGAGCGAAGACAAATAGCAGTCCCAATCCCAGATTAATCCCAAGCAGCTGATCCGTAAAAGGAATCAGCGCATAGATAACGAAAGTGGGCGCAAAGAAAAGCACCGGCGCCAGGGTAAAGAGTAGTTTATCCTGATGCGGCATCATAATGTCTTCTTTAAAGAGGAGCTTGACGCCATCGGCGACTGTTTGCAACAACCCCCAGGGGCCAACACGGTTCGGGCCTTTACGCTGCGTAATCCAGGCCAGGATCTTGCGCTCCATCAATACCATAAAGACAACGGCAACCTGTCCGACCAGCGAAAGCACAAAGAAAAGCAACCCTGCTGCTGCAAAGAAAGCCAGGATGTATGCCACCTCAGTCGGAAGGCCAATCATTTTAAACAGGTTCGAGATGATATTTTCCATTTATCGATCGACCTCCGGCAGAATGACATCAATACTCCCGAATATGGACATCAAGTCCGGGAACAGGCGGCCCCGCATCAATTCAGGAAGGATGCTAAGGTTGGAGAATGAGGCGCCACGCCACTTAATGCGATACGCCTTGGGCGTCCCGTCGGTAATCATATAGCAACCCAGGAAACCACGCGGGGATTCCACCGTCACCATCGCCTCCCCTTTGGGCGGCTTATAGGTAATCAGGTTGATTTTCTTTCCATAAGTCTGCAATTCAACATCATTCGCTGTCTCATCGCCTGACTCACGGCGCTTGTTCAGATCGGCCGTATCGCCACCGGGCATATTATCCACGGCCTGGCGAATAATTTTCAGCGACTCGCGCATTTCCTGCATCCGAACCACGAATCGATCATAGCAATCGCCCTTGGTGCCCAGCGGAACATCAAATTCCACTTCATCGTAACAGCAGTAGGGGTTGGCTTTCCGCTGATCCAGGTTAACCCCGGAGGCGCGTAACGTGGGGCCGGTTACACCGTACTGAATGGCCACTTCAGGCTGAATAATCCCGATACCCATGGTGCGATCCAGGAAGATTGGGTTTTTCGAGACAATGGCTTCGTACTCGTCAAAGCGCTTGGGAGCTTCATCCAGGAAAGCACGAACCTTATCCAGCCAACCCTCGGGCATGTCGGCAACCACACCGCCAAAGCGATAGTAGTTGTACATCATCCGCGCGCCGGTCAAGTCTTCAAACAAGGAGAGAATCTTTTCCCGCTCGCGGAATGCATAGAACATCGGGCTGGTGGCGCCCAAATCCAGAAGGTAGGTGCCAAACCACAAAAGGTGGGAGGTAATCCGGTTCAACTCCATTGTGATCATCCGGATATACTGAACCCGCTTGGGAACGTGCAGATCGGCAATCTTTTCCAGCGCCGCCACAAACGCATAATGATCGAAGAAGGAGGAGAGATATTCAACCCGGTCAATCGTGGGCTGGTATTGAAAAAGAGAACGGCTTTCGGCCATTTTTTCCTTGCTTCGATGCAGATAGCCAATCACCGGCTCGATTTCTTTGACCAATTCACCATCCAGCGTGGTAATTAACCGCAATACACCGTGGGTACTGGGATGCTGAGGCCCGATATTGACGACCATATCGTTGGTATCGATGTCTTTTTCCAGGAAAACCCCCTGGCTGGTTGTTGGAAAGTTCGCTGTCGTACTCATAATAGCTTTACCGTTCGTTCCAAACTAATCTTGGGTCTTCCACTTTGTAGTCTTTGCGCATCGGATGACCAATCCAGTCCGCAGGCATCAGGATTCGCTCCAGTTTATGATGCCCTTCGAAGATAATGCCAAACAGGTCGTAGGTTTCACGCTCGTGCCAGTCGGCGGTAATCCAGACGGACTCCACTGAAGGCAGCTTATCATCCACAGCGGTGGCTTTAATCGCCAACTTCTGGTAAGTCGCGGTAGAATATAAATGGTAAACAGCCTGGAGACTCGTCTTCCAGTCGACACCGGCAATCGAAACCAGCAAGTCAAAGCGCGACGCATCGCTATCCCGAAGGAATTGACAAGCTTCGCGCAGCTCCGAGGGATTCAGTTCGATCATTTCGATGCCGCCGGCGTCATTGCCCAGCGGAACAGGCTTGAAGCCATTTGCCATTAACAACTGCGCATATCGACCCGGCTCCGGTGGCGGCGGTGGAACCTCTTCCTTTTTCGCTGGGGCAGCTTTGGCAGCTGCGGCGGCGGGTTTTGCCTTGGGCTTGGCTTCACCATCGGCAGATGGCTCGGCGGCAGCGCCTTCTTCTGCGGAGGCTTTCGGCGTTACAGCTTTTCTAGCCGGTTTTGCCGGTTTTTCAGCAACCGCCTCTTCAGGGGCTTCGCCCGCCTCGGCAGAGACGGGCTCTTTTACTTCTTTAGGCTCGATGGGTTGTTGTTCTTCAGCCTTAGGCTCGGGAGTAACAGTCTCAGACTGCTGCTCCTGCGGCTTGTCGATCTCGTTCTCGCTGCTCATGTCTGTATCTTATGTTACCTCTGACCAATTCCAAGTCGTCCAGTTCATATGCTTCGGTCTGGACACCCCAACGGACAAATTCTGGGAATTCCTCCTCGTTCGGCAACAGAACTTCCCCAGGCCCCAGCTTCACCCGCGTGCGATGCTCCGCCGCACGTGCGCGTCTATCCTTCAGGGACTCCTTGCGGATTTTCTTTTGCAACTGAACCAGCGCATCAATCAACGCTTCCGGACGAGGCGGGCAGCCCGGCAGATAAACATCAACCGGAATCAACCGATCTACGCCGCGGACAACGGAGTAGGAATCGTTCTCGTACATACCGCCGGTGACCGTGCAAGCGCCCATCGCAATAACATACTTGGGCTCAGGCATCTGTTCGTACAGACGAACCAGCGCCGGGGCCATTTTATGCGTAATGGTGCCCGCGGTAATAATCACGTCGGATTGACGGGGGGTTGCGCGGAATACTTCCGAACCGAAACGGGAAATATCGAAGTTGGACACACTGGTCGACATCATCTCGATACCACAGCAGGATGTGGCAAAGGTCATCGGCCATACAGAGTTCGAGCGGGCCCAGTTGTACAACTTGTCGAGACTTGAAAGAATAATACCGCTACTTTCTAGCAGTTCTCCTAAATCTGGTAACTTAATCGCCATAAAAAAGCGCCTCCAAAAGACTTACTGCCAGTCCAGAGCTTTACGCCGCCAAGCGTAAACCAGCCCTAGAAAAAGTATAGCAATAAAGATAAACATTTCAAACAAGCCCAGAAGCCCCAGGTTCACGAAGGAAGCGGCCCACGGAAACAGGAACATGGCCTCGATATCGAAGAGGATAAAGAGCAATGCGTACAGGTAGAACTTAACGTCAAACTTGATGTGCGCTTCGCCAAAGGGGTTCATCCCCGACTCGTACGGCGTGTTTTTAAGCGGGTTGGGTGCCTTGGGATTCACAATCCAGGAAATCAAAATAGTGCTTAGCGCAAAGATAATGGAACAGAGAAAAAGAATTAACAGTACACCAAAGCCTTGTGTATACATTTATGCAAGTTCCCGTCGTTATACGATGATTCGGTATCAAACCTGACGGTATTATACCAACAGTCCATGAGTGGAACTACCAGTATGAAAAGACAAAAAAACAAAATAATCAATTACTGGTTTTCAATTTTTGCATTGATGATATCCCAGGCCAGTGTTGATGCGGTTTGGTGTGCTTCATCCTATGCGAATGAAGCCACCATGATGCTTTCCACCGATGGGCTGAAACCGGAAGAGATTGTTTCCCTGCTGCAAGCCAAATTAAAAGCCGATACGAGCCAGCTTGGATATTACCAGGAATTGCTGCAACAGTATCTTCTACTCAATAAACCAAACGAAGCCAATGCTATCTTCGGCAGGGCGGGCAAACAGTTCCCAAACCATTACGACATCCTGATAATGCAGGCCGATTTGCTCCTGGGCCTACCCGTTACACGGGATAAAACCGAGCTTGGTAAAGCGTTGCCCAAGCTAAGCCAACTCATTAGCAAAGCAGAGGCCGCAGATCCAAACCATGCGGGTACCTATTATCTAAAGGGGATGCGCGCCTACTTACAAGGAGAGCTTGAGCTGGCTGAAAACCACTTGCTTCGATCCCATGCGCTAGACGCTAACTTTATCCGAACCCATCACGCCCTGTTGGATGTGTACCTTGACCGGGACATGATCCCTGAAACCTCCAACCTGCTGGCGCACACGCTGGAGCTGCAACCTAACGACGTGGACACCCTCTTCCTGATGGGCCGTTTTTTCAGCCAAAAAGGCGATCCGGCCCGCGGGCTGAATGCGCTTGAAAAATCCCAGGCCCTGGATCCCAAGCCACGCTACCGGCGATTGATGCTGATAGCGCAGGCCCAGCAACAAACCGGAAAAACCGAAAAGGCGGCCGAAAGCTACAAAAAACTGGTGACGCTGTGGCCCAAGCGAACCGAAAACTGGATTAAATATGCCCAAATCTTGGATAGCCTGAACCGGGAAAAAGAGGCTATGCTGGCCTATCAAAAAGCGTATCAGGCCAACCCCGGCATGCTTCAAACCTTTATCCAGCAGGCAACCAATGCCTTTTGGAGCCGGAAGCTGAACGAGGCCCTGCCGCTCTACCGCAAGGCATTCCTGATTGCCCCGGATCGGGAAGACCTGTTGACCCTGATGGTTTCGATTCGCTTTCGGCAATGGATGGAAGGCGCTCGTCCCATGTCGTCCTCGCTGGACGAGCTTGAAGGATGGATCCGCAAGCGCCAGGAAAAAGGGTTATCGCCGGTGCTTGAGCTGAGTGATATGCAGCTCCAGGTTATTCGCACGGGCGAATGGTCGCCGGGTTTGCTTATGGCTTTGGAGCAGTTTGCCAAGCAGCAAAGCAACGCCTATCTGAAGGCCGAAGCTTACATCCTGCTTCATCAACCGGTAAACGCCCAGAATATGACGAGCCAATTCGACGCCCCAAAATCGCTGGAGCAGCAATTGCAGCGCTTTATGCTGATCGGGGCCTGGCCTTGGGCCAAGCAGCTTTCTCTTAACGAGGATGTTGGCGCCTTCCAGAACGAGATGCTGCAATGGGCGCAAAGCGATCAATCCAGGGCACAAAGCCTTGTCAGCCAGGCCAAAACCTTTAATGCCGTTAAAATGGGCGATAAGGCACTTAAAGTCTTGGATCAAGCGCAGCATTTCGATCCTTTGTCTGCGGCGATACAGATTGAAATGGCGCAGGCCTATTTTAATCAGCAGGTATGGAGCCAGGCCCAAAAACACCTGAAACTTGCTTCTGAACTCGATCCATCTACCGAGATTGCGACTCGATTGGCTCAAATGGAGAGCGACATAAGCAAGTCGCAATCCAAACAGAAAAAATCCGGCCTGAGCAAGAAGTAAGCTTCTCCAAGAGAGCTTCTTCAACCCATTCGACTTCAGGTTTTTCAATGTTAAGATCCTTAACGATCGGATCGCTTGAGGCCGCACTTTTTGCCTTGGGGATGTTTTTATCCTGAAAGACAGGGGGTTTCCTAGCAAGAGATGTTGAATACTGTTTCCTCAATCCAAACGCCCTATAACCCGCTTTCTGCGGTGCCATCAACGCCAAAGGCCGTTGACGCCGTAACGATTTTGCCCGGCCAGGAATTCATTCCCGCAGCCAAGCCGGCCGCATCCAAGAGCCTGAGTATTGTCGACTGGATCCTGCATCCGTTTGAGTCGTTGCAACTCAACAAGATGTTGAAGGTAAAACTCCAGCCCGGTGAAACATTCGGCACACGCCTGGCGATGTACCGCACGCTCCAGGAAAACCTTTCTGCAACCGGCAAAAAGCATTTATACCAGCAGCTTAAAAAAGGTCGCCTGACCGACAATAAATCGGATGATGGGAAAACCACGCTGGATCATCTCTATGCAATCGCAACAAATAAAAAAGCGGCTGGCTTGGATGCAAAAGTTGTCCTGGAAGAGACGGTTCGCCTGATTAACGAGCCCCAGACCATTACCCAACGCTTTGGCACCTTGACGCCCCAGAACCTGCGGGCCTTGATGGACTACTATAACAGTGGCGCCGGACCGCAAATTTCCCAGCCCATCGATATGGAAACCCTGCGGGTGACATCCAGCGCAACCTGTGTGGCCTCCAGCGTGATGTACTATATGGCTTACCGAAGCCCCAGCGAGTTTACACGGCACATTGCGGAGCTGAGCAGCCCCAGGCTGGCTTTTGTGGAAAAAGCTGCCATTAACGAGATTGCGCCGGAAGATCCTTCCCTGGCGGCAGAGCGGTTAAACGAATACGGCATTCCCGCAACGCCGGTGCCCGGCACCAATAACCAGCAGTACTGGGTTACCGTTAACCTTCCCCAAAGCGGCCTGATTCGCGCGGTTAACCAGCAACGGAACAAGGAGCCCGGCGCGCGCGGTGTTGTCGAAGCGCTGTATCAGGGTGCGTTGACCAAACTTGCGGCTCAGTCCTACGATCCGGGATTAGACATGCGCGTCAACCCGGATGGGACGCTGGACTACGATAAGGGCCTGGAAGAAGAACGCAAAACTTTGATGGAAAGCATCATCAAGGATAACGGCGGCGTGATGTCCGTTGTGTACCAGTTTACTGCCGCGGGCCGCGATAACGAACCCTACTTGATGGGCTACTACCGCAGTTTCGACCAGACCTTGCAAGACATCATCTCGGCCATTGATATCGGCGAAGATGTCCTGGTCGGCATTGTCACAACGGATCGGTTCGGCGGAACGACCGGCCGTCTGGATATGAAGCATGAGCTGACGATTACCGGCTACGAAAAAGATCCCAAAACCGGCGAAGTCTATTTCATTACAGCCGATAGCGATGACGATAACCCTAAGCTGGTCAAGCGGTCTGCCCGGGAGATGATCCCGATGATTCACCACGCCGGCTTCCCGGCAAAGATTGCCCATAAGATCTGGAACGACATTAATACCAAGCTGGCCTCAAACCAGTACCTTATCCCGGATCAGACGGACGCCGCCAGGTACAATCTGCTGAGAACGGTTCCGACAGAGAAACAGCAAGCCTTCCTGGATGATTACCAGCGGATGATTATGGAAGAGGAAGCGGCCATGAACGCTCAAATGGCGCAGGAACAGCAGGCTTCCTACCCAGGGTATGCTTACACCTATCCGCAGCAGGCCCAGGGCTATGCCCAATATCCCAATGTGTACTATTCACCCTACTATTCGCAGCCCAGCATGGCGTATTACAACAATTATGCCAACAGCGGCTACTACAGCAACTATAACACTAGCGCTGCCTACAGCCCGTACCAATACCCCAGTTATCAGCAGTATGGCTATAACACAACGAATGCCGGCCAGGGCTACACTTATCCAGCCGCTTATACTTACGGTAATAATGCAGCGAACAGCAACTACTATTATGGTTATGGCCAGTAGCTTGAACCGCTGACTTTAAAATAGCAAGACCTAAAACCGGGTGTTGTTATAGAGATTGGAATCCAACTGGCGTTTCCGGTTGATGGCGCCGCTATCAATCAAATCCCGCTTGCGCGGATCCTGGCTGGTATTGCTCAAGGTGTCCAGCGTCCGCATTACGTTCGCCAGGTTGGGATCGCCCGGCACCAGGATGGTGTTTCCGCGATCCGGTTCTGCGCCCACCATCACGGCATTTTCGGTGGTCTCATTCCCGGATGATTCGATAATCTGAACGACTTCCGCATCGCTCTGATCCGGGCTGGACCAGACAATCGCTTCCACGAATTTCCGTTGTCCGGCTTCCCCAATGTTCTGGGGAATCTCAACCGGGATTTGCACAACCCCGGTTTCAGGAATCGTCACTTCTTTCTCTAAAACCGGTTCCCCAACCCGAAGCGTCACACCGGAATCCAGCTCGCGATTCACGGCAGTATCGGATAAAATCAGCTTGACCTGCTTGCCGGGCTTGCCCTTGACGGTAAACGTGGTGGTCTGCCCCGGCAGGATTTGGCTGGGGAGAAAAAGCTGCGGCGCTCGCTTGATGAGATCGCTGAGCTTGGCCGTATACCCCACGGATAAAAGGGCATAAGTCGTCAAAAAGGCGGCAAACAGCACGCGGGTTCCCTTAATGAGGTTAAAATGCTTTGTCATAACCAACCACTCCATTTACAAGCCTGTACGACATTATTGTAGAGTATGGCGAAAAATTTTCCTAGGAGGAGATTCCATGATTAAATGGTTTCATATACAAACCAATCCAGGAGATTTCGAGATTATGCTGCTCAATATTCTGCTCGTTATTCAGGCGCTCACCGCCGTTATTCTCATTGGTCTCGTCCTCATTCACTCTCCAAAAGGGGATGGGATTGGCGGTATTGGTGGCGCGGCACAGTTATTTACCAGCCAAAAAGGGGCAGAAGCAGGCTTAAACAAACTAACAAGCTGGGTCATTGCCTTCTTTTTTGCAATCTGCATTACCACAGGTTTATATGGCCATTTTTTAATCGGGAAATAAAATCGATATAACTCACATATCCAGCTCTAAGTTTTTTTACAAGTTTGATACCACCAGGTCATTTTTTAAAATTTATTTGTTTTTATAAAAATATAAACAAATAATTAATTACCAGTAAAACTGGTGGAAAGACCAGGAGTACGGCATGACATTTATCAATTTTAACATCCTTGCAACTCCTTACGGCAAGGCGGCTTCCGCACCAAGAGCCGATCAATTGTTTACAATGGCAATGGTTGGCGATGAAGCGGGCTTGAAACCCTCCGACGTGAGTTGCGGCATTAACAGCAAACCAGACTTAAGTGATCCTATCCAGGGCGGAGGACCCGAATTCGATCCAAACCGCCTGTTTACAATGGCGATGGTTGGTGATGAAGCAGGCATAACTCCTGAACGAATATCTATTGGCTCCTCGCCTAATCCCAGCCGGGATGTTAACGGGCCTATAGGCAGTGTCACTGAATTTGACCCTAACCAAATGATCACTACGGCGCTTGTTGGTGACGAAGCGGGATTGGATCCTTCGGTACTCGGCACAATTATCCATCCTGATTTAAGTGGGCCAATATCTGGCGCTCAATCTGAATTTGATCCGAATAGCTTGATTCGCCTGCTGCTCGAAAACATATTGCGCTAGAAAATTTACATTAAAATCCGAGCTTAATCCCAAGCGATTGGGTTAACTGATCCAGCAACACCAGGGATAAGCCTACGACGTTAAAGTAGCAGCCTTCGATTTCCTGGACCAGTAAGCTTCCGTATCCTTGGATTGCGTAAGCCCCGGCTTTATCCATCGGTTCGCCGGTACGGATATAGTCCCAGATGCTCGTGTCAGAAAGAGGGCGCATGGTAACTGCGGTTTCCAGGGCATCCACTTTCTCTTGCCCCTGGTAAAACACGGCAATGGCGGAAAAAACCGAATGTCGGTTCCCCTGCAAACGGTTTAACATCCTAAAGGCATCCGCCTCATCTTCAGGCTTTTCAAAAATCTCACTATCCAGGGCAACCAGCGTATCCGCGGAAATAACCAGCGCATCAGGATAATCCTGCGCCACGGCCTTTCCCTTGAGATAGGCCAGCTTAAGGGCCTTTTCCCTTGGGCTCAGGCCCGTCACGTCAATCGCCTTCTCATCCACGGGAGAAGGAACCACATCGAACGTGAGCCCGAGCGACGCCAATAGCTCCCGTCGGCGTGGAGAACCCGATGCCAACACAATGGACACCGCTGGCCTGCTTAAAGTTGGATTCGGCTGGCTTTGGGACTCAATCATGGTCAATATCCTTTACATAACGCGTTCCAATCAGGGGTTGCGGCAAAAAATGCTGCTCCGCATCCGGGTGTTCGTGGGAATAGATGTAGCCGACCCCATGGCCATATTTGGTCTTGGCATCCTTGTAATGCGCATCCCGAAGATGGGATGGCACCGGAAAGTTCTTCCCTTTTCGCTCAATATCGCTCATTGCGGCATTCACCGCCGCAACGGACTGGTTGGACTTCCTGGCCTTGGCGACATAAATGGTTGCCTGCGCCAAGGGAATACGGGCTTCGGGCAAGCCAATCCGCTCGACCGCATCCGCGGCGGCATTGGCCAGGAGCAGCGCCATCGGGTCGGCGTTCCCTACATCTTCGCTGGCTGTAACCACCAAACGCCGGGCAATAAACCGCGGGTCTTCCCCGGACGCAATCATTTTCGCCATCCAGTAAATGGCCGCATCCGCATCGGATCCGCGCATACTCTTCTGGTAAGCCGATGCATGATCGTAATGGGCATCGCCGTCCCGATCGTAGTTCAAGCGGCCTTGCTGGGCCAGTTGCTCCAGCAGCGCCACATCAATCCCTCGGCGGTTTTCAGCCATCGGCGCGCAGACATACGCGCTTTCCAGCAGCGTCAAGGCGCTCCGGCCATCCCCGTTGGCGTAATTAATGATATATTCAACGGCATCCTCCTCAACGTCCGCATTGCCCAGTTGTTGAATGCCCCGGCTGATCAGTCGGGCAATGTCTTCCCGTCCCAGGTAATCCAGCCGAACAATCAATAAGCGGGAAAGCAGCGCCGGAACGACATTAAAACTGGGATTCTCGGTCGTCGCACCAATCAGGTAGACCGTCCCATCTTCCACATAAGGCAGCAGCGCATCCTGCTGGGTTTTGTTGTAACGATGGATTTCATCGATAAACAGCACCGTTTGCCGCTGGGAATAAATCAGGGCTTCGCGCGCCTGCTCCATCACCTTTCGCAAGTCCGCAATGCCGGATGAAACAGCGCTCAGCTGGATAAACTGGGCTTTGGAGTTCTCCGCAATCAGCCGGGCCAGGGTGGTTTTACCCACACCCGGCGGCCCCCAAAAGATCAGGGACGTCAGGCTTTGCGACTCTATCAGGTTGCGCAGCGGAGCATGGGCTCCCAGCACGGATTGCTGACCTACAAAGTCCGAAAGCGTTTTCGGCCGAAGCAGTTCAGGCAGCGGTGTCCGTTTATGCTGCTCACCCAGCAGATCGAGCAAGTTCCCCATGACGTTTCAGGTTCCGTTCTTTTTACCGATAACAGTATAGAATAGAAGTGTTGATTCTTGCATGTTGGAGTCCATGGCCGCGTTAACAATATCGATTGAGAAACTGACAGCCAATACGATTGAAGGTCGGTGTACACAATGGGCGGTTCTGCCAAAGCCGGGGACGATTCTCGACTTTATCACCCGGACCGGCCAGCATTATTATGCGCAGATTGAAAGCGTCCTACAGGAGCCGGATAGCCCGGACGCGCTGAAACTGATGATGCTCCCCGTATCCGGTCAGCCGGACACACGGGTTCAGTCGGTTAAAACCGTTTCGCCTAAGGAATACTTCCGTTTGCGGCTGGAGCAAAGCGATCCGGTTGCACCAATATCCCTGAATGACATTGTGATGGATCTGAATGACTCCGGGCATATCGTGTATGTCAAGCCCAGCAAGGTTGGGCTTCACCGTAAAGTCATCCATAGCCTTCAGGAGGCCCGGCTGCCGATCCTCATCCTGGACCCGGTGGGCATTAACCTGTCCGAAACAGGTGTTAAGGAACTGTATGCGGGGATTGACGCCCGCCTATCCATCCAGGATGTGGGCATTAGCAATTTTATCGAGTGGATTGTGGCGAACCTGCCCAAAACCATCCAGGCGGAAGCGTCGCGTTTTCTGTTAAGCCTGGTTCCCGCCACACCGGACTTTATCCCGCTCCAGTATTTCGTCAATCACCCGGCAATGCAACAACACCCGCTTTCCGCCGTTATCCTGCACCAGTTATACGCATTCCACACCAGCCGGTTATTCACCTCCAATCCCAACAACATCCTGCGACTGGACCACCTGCCGCAATCCCTGCACATTAACCTGTCCCAGTTGCCTTCGGAGTTTCTCCCGTTTGCTTACGCGGGCCTTCTGCGCATGGCGTCCCGGCAGAACCTTCATCCGGATACGCATATGATGCTGGTAGCTTGTGAGATCGAAACGGACGCAACGCTGGAATTTATAAGACACACACGCCACCGCACCTTTTTGGTAAGCAACGTGAGCCGGTATTGGGACGAGTACATTAATGACCGCTGGGAAGAAAAGCGCGTTTTCGGTGATAACGGCATCCAAATCAGCGGCGACATCACGAGCGGGCTGGATCTGTTTATCCCGGACAAGACCGTGGAAGAGCCCGATTTTTTTCCGGAACCCGATCAGCCCCAACCGCCGGGCTTAATAGCTGAGGCTGCGCCGCAGATACCCGAAGCCGAGCCCATGATAGAACCATCTGGTTTTGATGGCCAAGAACTTCGACTATCCGACGACAATGCGCCAATTGAGGCTATCCCGCAAGCAGTTCAACCTTTGGAAGCTGAGCAAAGCCTTGAAGCCTCTCGTCATATCCCGGCAGAAGAGGATTTTCAGCCGTCTGAAGAACCCTTTGGAGAATTGCCCGGTTTGGGACATCTCCCTGCGAATATGCCTTTGGCTCCGCTGGAAATCGAGGCGGCTTTTGAACCGGAAAGCCACGAGCGCCCGCCGGAGGGCGAATCATCGGAGCATCCTCTGGAAGAATCGGCCCTGGCTGAGGAGAACCAAACACGGGACTTTGAAACCTTAATGGCGGCTGCCCAGATCGATTATGAGGAGGCTGTCCCGGAGGTTTTCACTCCTATTCCCAGTCAGCCGGAAAGTGGCGAATGGGAACTTCCCCACCCGGTTTTCGGTGATGATGCCGCCAACATCAGTGATTCCCTAAAACCGCCGCCGCTGGAAAACTTGAACATCCTGCCGGGATTGGACATTGAGAACATCAATGACGACGACTTTGCCGCCTTTGACAGCTTTATGCGCAGCGTGCCGGATACCGAACCTGTTTCCTCCCAACAAGCGCAAGCTGTCGAACCTGCCCCGAAAACACCCATTCGCAGCTTCGATGCGGATCCCGACTTGGCGGAATTCGACAGGTTTATGCGAAGCACACCCGACGCGACACCCACGGAAAGCTTGACGCCGCCGAGTCCAGATGTCTTCGATGAAGAGTTATCGGATTTTGACGGCTTTCTGAGATCGGATCATTCCACCCCAATGCAAACCGAGGCTTCGTTCGACCTGAATTTCGATGGGCTGGACACCCTGCCCTCATTAAACGAAACAGTTGAAGCAAACACGGCTCCCTCGGAAAACCCTCCTCCTGAAAACGTTGCCTCTGAGGAAGTGAACATAGAAACATTGCTCCAGCATACGCTCCCGGCAGAGGAACTGCCTTCTACAACCGAAACGCCCCAGCCGGTCAATCATCCGCCTGAAGACGACATGCCGGAACTGTCCATGGCGTCATTCAACCTGGACTTCGGGTCACTGGATCTCGACCTGCCCTCGCAAATGCCAGCCTCGGATACGGCGCAACCGGAGCATCCCCCGCAAGACCATGCACCGGATACTCCCGTCCAGGCAGAACCCAAAGAACCCGTCCAGATGCTTTCCGAAAGCCTGGAGCAATCCCTGGCGTTTGAGGAAGCCCTGTTCGACAGCTTTGTAGAACAAAGCGACGGCATTGAGGAGCAAACCGAAGCCATGCCACCGTTCCAGCCGTTAGCTGTAGATGACGCGCCAGAGCCCTCCCCCGAGCTGCAAGAATCGGAACATAATGCCCTTGGCGACTTGCCGCAGTTGGATTTGGATCTGCCGACCTCTTTCGATTCCTTTGAGGCGGAACTGCTAAGCTGGAATGATACAGCCCCCAAGACTGAAAATGCAGCAAACGAACCCATTTTCAATGAAACCGCCACCGAACCCACACAATCCGAGCCGGCAGAAGCGCCCCATGATGAATCGCTGACGTTGCCCCAGGAGATGATATTGAACCCAGAGCCGGTTGCTTTGGATCTGCCCGGCTTGCCGGAGGCTTTGGAGCCGCCGGTTGAGGCAAGCCAAAGCGCAATGCAGCCCAACCCATTGCCTCCTGCGGAAAATGACTTAATGGGGCTGGATTTCTCCGGCCTGGAGCTGTCCGGCCTTTCCTCCCCGGATGAGCAAGGGCTTTACCTCCTCGTGCAACGGGAAATACCGAATATTACCAAGGGCATGCCCCAGGTAGACTTTGTTCCGGGCCAGGCCGAACTGTCTCTGGACGGTGAACTGGGCACGCTAGAGCTGGAAGAAAGCCCGTTTGGCAATATGGCCCCGGATCTGATCGAAACCGTCCACGAGAAAAAGCTGGAAACGGATACGGAGCAACTGGAGCTGGATGCCGAGTACAAGTCCAGCTCGCAAACCGTGTACGACAAGGTGTACATTAAAGGCCCGGACGGGGAAGCCTCCTCGGATATGAACCGGGATGACGCGCTCGCTTATCTCCAGGAGTTAGGCCACAACCAAGGCGATGAAGCGCAGGCGCATATCCCCCTTGCGTCGGCCATTTCCTCCAACCCCGAGGAAAACGTTACCGTGGTGGGCGCAGGGTTTAACGATGAGGATCTGCTGGCGCTGCTGGGAGAAAACGCCCGGATGGCAGCCGCCCAACCGGTTGAAAACGCACCGGCCCCAGCACCCGCAATGCCCGCACAGGAAGCAATGCCACAGGAGGAAGACTGGTTACAGGCGTATCTCAACGAAGGGCAATCTCCTGCCCAGGAAGAAGGGGTATCTCCAGAACATGAATCGCCGGGCGCATTGCCGTTCTTTGACCTGGACAACGATGCCCTGCTGGATTCTAGCGAACCGCCTACCTTTATCAATCCCAACAAGCATGCCACGCTGGATAAGGAACAGGTTGTGGCCAGCGGCGAAGCTTTTCTGGATATGCCGCATCCGGCGATGGACGCCACCATGAATGATCCTCAACCGGATGCCAACCTGGAAGCCCTGCTTGCGTTGAACATGGAATTTGCGGCACCGGATGGCGATGGCTCCGAGAACCTCCTGCCTCCTTCCCTGCGCCTGGATGAGGAGCCTTCAGCCCAGGCAAGTACGCCTGAGTTGGATCCGGGGCTGGATATCAATTGGGATGAGATGGAAAACGCGGTTTCGGCATCGCAGCAGCCCGTGCCGCCATCGCTTCAACTGGAGCCCCTGGCGTCGGAAGAACTGGGCAATGACTTTGATTTATCCATGCTGGAAGTGACCCCGCCTGAATCGACAACGCCTTCTGCCCCGGCAGATATCGCACAGGAGGAAGAAGCGCCTTTTCACCTGGATACCGCAGCGCTTGGTTTTGACGATGAGATGGCGCTCGACTTTGATTTCTCGGACTTCAAGGAGCCGGAACAGCAGGCGACCCCAACCGCTATCCACCAGCAGCAGACGGAGGGAATGAGTGATATCCTGCAGGAGTTGAACGCAGATGAATGGATGCATCAGCCGCCCCACGCGGAGCAGAACGAAGCTCCGGCCAACACCGGGAGCGAAAAAGATCCGCTTGATTTCCTCTACGGCGATCAAAATGCGGATGACCTGATGGATTTCTCCCTGGGGCTGGATTTTGAGGAAGCCCGGCCCGTGCAGTACACCGAACTCCACGACCAGGACATATTGCCCCAGCAAGCGGATCCGCATCCATCGAGCCACACGCCGCCAGCGGCAGAGGGCATGGGAATACCCGTCGTCAAGTCGAATCTTGCGCCGTCCGTTTCGGTGGAATACAAGGCAGGAGAAGAAGTACGACACCAGCGGTATGGTAAAGGGGTTATCAAGCGCGTGATTACGATGGACGATAACCAGGTCATCCTCAACATTACGTTTGAAGGGATCGGCAAACGACTTTTGGATCCCAAGTTAACCCAGCTTGAAAAAGTCAGCTAGTTCGGATTCAATTAGGAAGGACATTTGCGTGTCACACCCAACGGGGTTGGCTGGCTCGGCGCATCGCCGCCAGTTAAGGAACAATCCCGGCCTGAATAACGATGAGATAGGATTGACGAACGATGAGCGACGGGACTTCTGCCACACAAAACACCGCGATGGATTATAAGGCCACGCTGAACCTGCCCCAGACGGACTTTAAAATGAAGGCCGGCGCTGCCACCCGTGAACCCGAACTCGAAGCCTTTTGGGAAGAAAACCAGGTGTATGAGAAAGTACAGTCGGCACGCGATAAAGCCCATCGGTTCCTGTTGCATGATGGCCCGCCGTACCTCAGCGCCGACAAAATTCATATCGGCACCGCGCTAAACAAGATCTTAAAGGATATCGTGACCAAGTATAAGACTCAGCAGGGCTTTTACTCGCCCTATGTCCCCGGATATGACGGGCACGGGCTGCCGATTGAAAACGCGGTTGTCAAGTCCATTAAAGGGGGCCGCCAAGCCATTACGGAAACCGAACTGCGCAAGCGCTGTCGGGAATTTGCCCTGCACAACCTCAAAGGGCAGGAGCAGAATTTCAAGCGCTTGGGCATCTGGGGAAATTGGTCGCAGCCGTACATTACGATTGATGGGCAATTCGAAGCCATCCAGATTCGCCTGTTCTGGGAAATGTATCAGAAAAACTACGTTTACAAGGGCCTGAAGCCGGTTTACTGGTGTTCCTCCTGTGAAACCGCGCTGGCTGAAGCCGAGGTGGAGTACGCGGATCATACGTCCCAAAGTATCTTTGTGCGCTTCAATTCGGGAGAGGTTCAACCGGCAGGCTTGCCGCCCGAAGTGGCCAGCGAATGGCCCAACACCTACTTCGTCATCTGGACGACGACGCCCTGGACCATCCCGGCTAACCTGGGCCTGGCGCTCAACGCCAAGATGCAGTACGTGTTCATCAAAACGCCCCAATGGGGCACCCTGGTCATGGCGGAAGAACTGTCCCAGGCGTTTATTGATAAAGTCGGCCTGACCGATTACACCATCGTCCACAAGATGATGGGCGACCAACTGGAGCATTTGAAGCCAAAGCATCCGCTTTATGACCGCCTGAGCCCCACTGTGCTGGGCGACCACGTCACGGCCGAGGCCGGAACCGGGATTGTCCACACTGCACCCGGCCATGGCCACGAGGACTACCTGGTGGGGCAACAGTATAACCTGGGCATCCTCTCCCCGGTGTCTCCCAAAGGCACCTTTACCGAGGAGGCCGGGGAACGGTTCGCAGGGCTTCATTACGAGAAAGGGAACTTTGCCGTCATCGAGGCGCTTCAGGAAGTCGGGGCACTGCTATCTCACGAGAAGTTCAATCATAGCTACCCGCATTGCTGGCGCTGCCATAACCCGGTTATCTACCGTGCTACGGAACAATGGTTTGTCAGCATCGATGGCTTCCGGGCCAAGACGCTGGAAGAGATCCGCAAGGTGGATTGGGTTCCGGCCCGCGGTGAACACCGCATTACCAGCATGATCGAGAACCGATCGGACTGGTGTATCAGCCGTCAGCGGGTTTGGGGCGTCCCAATCCCTGTTTTTTACTGCCAGCAGTGTAACGAGCCGCTGATCAACCAGCAAACTATCGACCAGGTTTCCCAGCGCTTTGAGCAGGAAACTTCCGATGCGTGGTGGGCGTATGATGCCCGGACATTGCTGGGTGACGGCTTTGCCTGCGGTAAGTGCGGCCATACGGAATTCTCCAAGGAAATGGACATCATGGACGTCTGGTTCGATAGCGGTGTATCCCATACGGCCGTGGTTGAACAGCGCGCCGATGAGCTGGGACACTTGCCGGTGGAGCTTTACCTGGAAGGCTCGGATCAGCATCGCGGCTGGTTTCAGTCTTCCCTGTTGACCAGCGTGGCGGTTCGCGGCGAACGGCCCTACAAAAGCGTCCTCACCCACGGGTTCGTGCTGGATCCGGATGGGCGCAAGATGAGCAAGAGTTTGGGCAATGTCGTCGATCCGCTGGACGTTATTAAGCAGATGGGCGCGGATGTGCTTCGGCTGTGGGTTGCCAGCGTGGACTATACCAACGACGTCCGCATCGGCAAGGAAATCCTGGGACAGTTGGCGGAGGTTTACCGCAAAGTCAGGAATACCATCCGCTTTATCCTGGGCAACCTGTCCGGGTTCGATGCAGTCCAGGATCGCGTTGCTTACGAGGACTTGTCCCTGCTGGATCAATACCTGCTCCATCGCCTTCAGACTGTTGTGGAAACCCTTACGGAGGCCTTTGACGGCTATGAGTTCCACAAGTATTACCAGGTGCTGCAAAACTTCTGCGTCACGGAGCTGAGTTCGCTGTATTTCGACGTGACGAAGGACATCCTGTACACCTCCCACGCCAAGTCCCCGCAACGCCGAGCCGTCCAGACGGTTTTATACGAGCTGCTGGCGACGCTGACCCCCATGCTGGTGCCGGTGATGCCGCACCTGGCAGAGGACATCTGGCTGAACATCCCGGCGGAGCATAAACCCACATTCGGCCAGCCGGAAGCCCCGATGAGCATCTTGATGGCCCCATGGCCCTCGGTGAATCGCACCTACTTTAGCCCGGAAGTGGACAGCCGGTTTAAGCAACTGCTCAAGGTCAAGGAAGCGGTTAACCTGGCGCTGGAGCGCCCCCGTGCGGAAGGGCTCATCGGCAGCTCCCTGGAAGCCGTGGTTCATCTGGTTCCGAAAGCGGATGCACTGAGAAGCCTGCTACAAAGCATTGAAGCCACAGACATGGCCGCCCTGTTTATCACGTCCGGCGTCCAGGTAGCCGAAGTAGTGCCAGCCGAGGTAATCGGTCAATCCGAAGGGTCGGCTGGCTTGGACATCACGGTTTATGCGGTTAAGTCAGCGAATTCCAAGTGCGTTCGCTGCTGGAAATACCTGCCCAGCGTGGGCCAACATGCCAGCCATCCGGAAATTTGCGCTGGCTGTTTAGAAGCAGTCAGTTTATAAGCTCCACTGTCTCTCTATGGCTTGTAGTTGTTGTTTGGCGTTCTGCCTAAGAATTGGCCAGTTAAAGTAAGTGCCGAGATGCCTGCACAAGAAAGCATCTACCTCCTGGGAAGTCGTAAGCTGCTTAATGTTTATAAGTTCCGTAACCATTCGATCAAATTGGTGCGAAGGAATTCGTTGAAGCAGGGATAAAGCGACCTGTAATGCCTGGTTTACTAATGGATACTGGAGTGTCTGATAGATAGGTTGCGCCATCTTGGCAAAATCTTCTTTATTCACTATTTGAGGGAGGTGTATGGTTTCAAGATGCAATTTAGCTTTTGGAAATGACTTTTTTAATCTGGATGCATTTATCTTAAGATACTGTCGAATGTCGTTAATATCACCTTTACAGTTTAGGACTGCTTCATTTTGGGCAATCTCTCTTATATCAGCATCTAGATTTTTTAATTGTGGAAAAAATTTAGATTGAGCCGCAGCATAACCTGCAATTTTGTAAGCTAAAGCAGCTGGAAGCGAAGCTTGAATATTTTGGACAACAACCTTCCCATTATTTTGCTTCTTGAAGTCCGGAAGAATGGTTATCGAAATTACCTTGAAACCTAATACTTTAGCCAGAATGGCATGTCCTAATTCATGAATAGCAGCGTGCTTCAGTCTCAAAACATCTTGTAAATTTACTGTGTTAGTTTGCACAGCTGTTTCAGGTGGCACTTTATTATCATCCGACTGAGAATTATCCGGTCGGCTTGGAACTGTAGCGGAGGCTGTTGATTTTGCTTTATTGCTTAAAAGAACCGGCATTGAATTCACCAGGTATGTTAGAAGACGCTGAAAGAGACTACCCAACAGATTTAATAGCTGTGTCAAGCAAGTCCCATCTGTATTCGCATCTTTAATACCGGATTGAGCAAGACCTTGAAACCTTGGAGTAAACACAGGTTGTGGCGATGACTGAGTAGAGATTGTTGGACACAACCTCAGGGGAATAGTATTCAATGCAACTTGTTTCATTAATCAAGCTCCAATCACAAGAATACAATTTATTAAAGCCACTCAAGACATTTTTATGCTCCCTGTAAAGTATAGGGGTTACTAAACTAATTTGCCCTGCAAGCGGTTTTGCAGGTACTTAAAGTTGGTCTTGGCCTCGTGATGGGTCTTGTCCAGCTCCATGGCGCGCTTGTACATATTGAGCGCTTCTTTCAGGTTATGCTGATGCTCCAGCGCAACGCCCAGGTTGTAATACGCATCCGTAAACCGGGGATCCTTCTCGATGGCCAGGCGAAGGTAGTGGATGCAATGATCCAGATCCCCGCTTTCGCCATACAGCGTGCCCAGATAATAGTAGACCTTGGCGGTGGGCAGATACGCCTCCGCCTGAAGCATCACCTCGATGGCCTCTGGAATCTGGTTGGTTTTTTCGTACAGCTTGGCCAGTTCCATATGCACAATGCTGCTATCCGGGCCCGCCTCCAGCGCCTTCTGGTAGAATTGCAGGGCCAGGTCGTTTTTTTCCTGCCTGGCGTAGACTTTGGCCTTGCCGCGGAACACCTCGGCGTTGTTCTTGTCGTACGTCGCGGCAATATCGAAACAGGCCAGGGCCTCTGTAAACTGGTTGAGCCGCAGTTGCTCGTGCCCTTTGCGGCACCAGCAGGCAACGAGTTCGGACTTGATTTTATCGTTGGACACCGTGCCGGTGCCGCTTTTCATAATGTTCTCCAGGATGGCAATGGCCTCATCGTGCAGGCCCTGGTACTCGTAGATGAGGTAAATCTGGTATTTCAGGTCTCGCTTATCCCGTTTATCCTGTTCCAGCAAGGTGTGGTAGGCTTTTAACGCATCCTCAAAGCGCTTCTCCATCTGGAAAGCTTTTCCCAAGAGAAAAAGCATATCGACGTTTTCCGGCTCTCGCGTCAGGATGTCCTGGGCCAGTGGGATCAGCTTGCTCCAGCGGTTGAGTTCCGCCAGAATCCTGCACTTCAGCTTCATCCCATCCAAATGCTCAGAAACCAGTTTTAACAGTCGCTCCACCCGCTCCAACGCCTCCTCAAATCGGCCCTGGTTAAAGTACACCCGCGCCAGCTCGTAAATAATCTCATCGGAATCGGGGTAATACTGGATGAGACGGGTAAAAATCTCTTCTGCCTTGGCATATTGCTCCATGCCCATATAGATGCGGGCAATCTTGAAGTTGGCCGCCAGATGTCCAGGCTCCAGCTTGACAACCTGGAGGTAGCATTCCAGGGCTTCGCGGTATTTGTATTCTTCGTAGTAGCGGTTGCCGGTAACAAACAGGGTTTCCAGGTCAACCTCGGCCTGCGCTTCGGCCTGGCCCTTCTTTTTTAAAATCACGAGCAGGACGGACAGCACGGTTATCAGGCACATGAGTGCGCCGATAATGTAAAAACCGATGGTTGTATCGATTATCATTCGCCTGAACCGCTACCCGTCTCTTAAACGGTCTTCGGTATTTCCCGGCCGAATCTTTAACAACGCATCGGTTTGTAACATAAATATAAGCAGAGTTGGCTGGAAAAATGCTCTGCACGATGTTTACTGAAGATCCAGAGGCCGTTCCCTCCTCTGGACTCCTCCCCTGATATATTTTTTGGCCTTCGCTTGCGGCTGCGCCGCTGCGCTCGGCCTAATTATCTTCTAGAGCCAAGATTGAGAATACATTCGCAGTTTAGAACCAGCAAATGCTTGCCCTTAATATGATGTGACGTCCCAACCCGCTTGTATCAGGAAGCCTGGCGTTGTTCCTTTAGCCAACCATCGCGGGATACTTCGGTCGCGTGGTTCCAGAAGCGCTCCAGGTTGTAAAACTCCCGGTCTTCCTGGTGGAACAGATGGACGACGACATCGCCAAAATCGAGTAGCGACCAGCGCCCAGCCTTGTCGATTTCCTGCCCATAGGCCTGAATGTTTTTGGATTTGAGAGACTTCACCAGATGTTCCGCAAGGGCTTTCATTTGCGTTCGGCTTTCCACGGAGGCGATCACGAAATAATCCGCGAGGTTGGACACTTGATCGGTGCTTAGCACCAGGATGTCCTTTGCCTTCTTGTCTTCGGCCAGGTTGGCTGCCAGGGCGGCCACGTCAAATGAAGAAATCGGTGCTGTTTTTCTCAAATAGTATCCTCCTATTGGTTCAGGTTCTCCCTGTTATGTGCCTTAATGGATTGAACCATATCGTTGCGTGCCTCTATGGTTCGGGGGTGAATGATTTGACGCTTTTCGATCAGGAACGTAATCGTGGAATCCAGGATGTATAACATTACTTTATCAAGCGTTTGGCTATCCCGGTAATTCATCAACGCGGTTATTTTTTGGATGTACAAGGGATTCCGCGTATTCCCCTCTATTTTATCGGCTATAAAAACCAGTTTTTCAACCGGGGTCATCCCTGCGCGGCCCGTGGTGTGATACCGGATGGCGTTGATAATATCGGGCTCGGTAATGCCAAATTCCCACTTCACCATTTCAGCCCCGACGAAGGGGTGCAGCGTTTGCGGAGAACGCTTCTCATCCTCGGTCACGGGCACATCGAAAGTATTACAGGCTTCCAGCAATTCTTGCGGGGTCATCAGCTTGGCGGCATCATGCAGTAAGCCACCCATGCCCGCCTTCTCTATCACATCCTGGTCAAACTTAAAGTTGCGGGCCAGTTCGATTGCCTTTTGCTGCGCACCCAGCGAGTGCATAAACCGATCTTCGCTAAGGCGATTTTTAAGCCATGTGCGGATGGCTTCTTCCGTAACATTCGCGTATCGAACCGTGGTTTCTACCAATGTGTTTCAGCATCCCTTGATTATGGTTATTCACCATCATTATAGCGCCTTCTATATACTTTATCTAGTGTTTTGGCACAATTTGCCTGCCAAACGATGTTTTCAACCTCTCCTAACCTTTTAAAAATGAACGATCGAACCCATTTTTGAAATTCAGTACGTTCAAAGCCAATTCCCCGGAAAACAAAATATATCCTTACGATCCCTCAATAAATCCGTTAGCAGGGATTTTAAACACTTGACAACAGGGGCCTGCCGCAGCGGACAAAAAACCGATTAAGATAATGATAAAGAATCGTAATGCGTTATTGCTAAAAGGCCGCCCAATTGCTGAAACACCTGATCCATCTGCTTTTAATCATCACGGCGCTGCTCAGCGTGGCCGGGTTATTGGGGGAATGGAGCGGTCTCCTGGATATTACCAGTCATTTCCGGCTGGTTTACTGTGCGATACTGATTGCGGGCGTGGCTTATTTATCGTTCTCCCGGCAGTGGCAACTGGTCGGTATCATCGGCACTTTCCTGATATTCAACCTGGTGCTTGTCCTACCGTTGTTTTCGCCTCAACATCCAAACACCGCAAACGCATCGGGGCCGTTTCGCCTGGTTCAGCTTAACGTCTGGGCCTCCAATCGCCATCCGCAACGCGTGTATCACTTTTTAAGGCAGTCCCAGGCGGATTTAGCCGTTATGGAAGAATACCGGGAACCCATGGATGCGGCTTTAACGAAGTTGGGAATCCGGCGGATTTACCCGTATAAGGCCGTGTCCTTTAATGCGCGGCTCGTGGTTTACAGTCAAAAACCGTTAACGCTGTACCATCAGTCAACAGATCCGGCATTGATGAAAGTTACGACACATCTGGGCAAGAAGCCGGTCACGCTCATTGTGGCACATATGACCCGGCCCTTTGATGCGCATCGCTATGGGCACCAGGTGAGCAAGTTAGCGGCATTGCTCCCTTCCCCAAGCGAAACAACGCTTTTAATCGGGGACTTGAACGTAACGCCGTGGTCGAGCCATTTTAAGGAAATAATGACCCAAACCCAATTCATCAATACACAACAGGGGTTTGGGGCCTGGCCCACTTACCCGGCTTATTTCCCCAAAACGCAGCAGCAAAACCCACTGCCCGTTCTGCCCATCGATCATATCCTGGTTAGCCGGGACATCGCCATCCGAAGCAGGGCCAACGGGCCCAACGTGGGTTCGGATCACTTGCCGGTTATCCTGGATGGTGCGTTTTTGCCGCCCTGATTTTTCAATCGCCACTGGTACGTGTGTTATCCTGATGCTATGGTATTACCTGTCATCGCTTCATTCGGGTGAATTATGCCGGCGAAAGCAACCTTCCAGTGGCGGGATTTGTATCTGCAATTTGTGCAGCAGTTTGACCCGAGCGCCACGGACACCCAACTCACCAAGATCCGCGTGCCAAGGGAATACGGGATGCTGACCGTGGCCGAGAAATACGGCCTGGATCCGCGGGAAACCGGTGGACGGCGGGAAGTGGTCAAGGCCATCTTTAAATCCAAGCACGGGTTTGTGGTACTCACCACGGTGGAAGGCCACGTGACGGGCTCGATTTATTATTTTTCCCAGGCACTGACACAATGAATGAACCCCTTATCCGCTGCGACTGGTCAAAATCCAACGACTTAATGGTTCAGTACCACGATACCGAATGGGGCGTCCCCGTCCACAACGATCGCCTGCTGTTTGAACACCTGGTACTGGACGGGGCGCAGGCCGGGCTGAGCTGGAACACCGTGTTGCAGAAGCGGGCCGCCTACCGGCAAGCCTACGATAACTTTGACGCGGAGGAAGTGGCCCGCTACGATGACGCCAAAATCGCGGAACTGCTCGCCAACGCCGGCATCATTCGCAACCGTCAGAAAATTCTGTCCAGTATCCAGAATGCCAGGGCTTTTTTGAAAATCCAGGAGCAATATGGCAGTTTCGATGCGTTCATCTGGCAGTTTACCGAGGGCCAAACCCTGGTGAACGCCTGGGCAGAGATGAAGGACATCCCTGCCACCTCGCCCCAGTCCGATGCGATGAGCAAGGCACTGAAGCGCCATGGCTTCAGCTTTGTGGGCTCCACCATTTGCTACGCGTTTATGCAAGCCTCCGGCATGGTTAACGACCACCTCGTCACCTGCTTCCGCTACCATGCCTGTATGCGCGCCCAAGCTGGTCACTGATCACCAGCTCGACCTGGCAATGTGTTTTCGCTACAGTTTTGCCATGGATTTTAAGAAATTAGACGAGAGGCTCAACCTATGTCATCCATCCCAAGCGTAAAACCGTTGCCGTCCGCTTCCGGCGCTGCCCGCTTTGGTACAGCAAACCCAGCTTACACGGCACAGTATATGGAATTCATTCGCGATAAGGTGTTGGCAACCCCTTTGGATACAGCGGCTTTCCAGCTCATCGATGACGTTCGCTGGCAGGAGCCCGGCAAGAAAAAAGGCCGACTGAAGCTGCACGACCAATTATCGCTGTTCTTGACCCGCCCGGACTTCCAGCCGCTTTTCCCGGGGATTAACGCCTTTGTGAAAGAACTCCGCCAACTTCTGGTTGCTGCGGGCAAAATCCCAGGCTTTGTAATCCTGATTAAGGGCACATCGTACCGTCTGGATGAAGCTCACCGGGCCATGCCCGCAACCGAGGCCGATACACGCCTGGATTCGCTGAGAGTCGCTGTCGCGCAGACCATTAGGTCACTCAAGCCGAACTCCGGCGATGCGCCTGCCTAGTTACTTACTCAGCCTGACATTCAAACCCACTGTACTTCCAACTGCCGGAAAAAGTTTTGCGCAAATGTGCCCTAAAGTTGTGCCGAATTAAGGGATTGAAGATATTCCGGGCTGTAAACTTTTTCCAAAAAAGTCCTAACGGGTTGTGGCAAGCTGTTTCTTGCTTGAGGACTGAGGAAATATAATGTACTGGCTTGTGCAAAGCTTTCTACGGGCGTTTCATGATGCGTGCCTTCCCAATATTTCAAATATCGGTCAGTCAAAGCTGCCCATTCTTCAGTCAAATCCGGGAAACCTGTCAATGCAGCATATGTATGGGCATTCTCATGCAGGGCAACCCATTGATAGCCGGGAGCTAAAGTGGTAATGGCCTTTCTATCGAAATAGCCGCTATAGCCAATATTATTTCCCCGGATTTTTTCAGTCCGAAAATTCGGATGATCATCCACCCGTTGGCCTGGATAACCATACAACCCCGTATTATTATCCAAAAGCGTTTTGATCACATGCCCGGGCATATTCGCAACCGCTTGGTTAAAGTCATTCATTTGTTGCAGCGTGGGTTTAACGTGGCGGGCGTTAACATAGTCAATCCCCAACACTTGGCCCATCATAATGGCTTCTTCCTCCGTTCGGGCCGGGCGCCAGGGTATAGGTGAACCGTCTGTGGGCAATTTAAAGTCCTGGAGGTTCCAACTGGCCTGCTCAAACCGCCTTTGAGACTCGTAGGCCCGCCGTGCAGCATCTTCCGCTTGCTGCTGTTCACGTGCCAGCCTTTGCTGCTGCTTAAATTCAGTCAGGCTTACTTTAGTCGGGTCGAGAAGGTTGGCCTGCACATACTGCTGGTACACATACTCATCGTTATCGTTACGTAACCGGCGGTTAACCGTACTGCTCACAAACCCTTCCCTGTCCTCAGCCGTAATCAGGCTGTTAGGAATACCATTATCATACAGAGCCTGGGCTTCATTCCAGTAACGCCTGGCATTTTGCCGATATCTGCCCACGAAGTCCACATATTCATCGCGGGTTAAATATGCCGGTATTTCGCCTTTATGCTGTTGGTGATAATATTCCTGGGTCAGCGTATGATCCGTCTTTAGTTGCTGCAAACGCCGTGTATCCCCGGTTTGCTGGGAGCGGAAAAACTCGGACTCAAGCTGTGCGTCGAAATTGGCTTGCGCCGTCTGCAACCGGGAATTCAGCGCAGTTGTCCTGGCCTGTTCCACCTTTTGCGGATGGTTTCTTGTATCAATTTCATCCCGTAAGCGCAAACGCATCGCCTCGTTAACCGGATCTTTTGCGGGCGGTTTGGTGCCTGGCTTACTCAGGCTTATCTTGGCCGTTGAGGAAAGCTTGCCGGAGGTGACGGCCCCTGTTGCCTGCTGTGGCGCAGCCAACTGCTCTACTTGCGCTGATGGCTGATCCGGTGCTTTGGCAGCCTGTGCAACAAAGTTATTAATGCGGATATCTTCGGCTGTGACTGCCTTTTTTGGGGCAATGCCAGGTTTTTTGGCAGGAGATTTTCCTGGGACAAGGCCGGGCTCCAACGCATTTTGGGCGGGAGGACTCGCCTTAGGCGCAGGCTTCCAATTCTTCTCAGTATTACTGGCGACGGCATCCGCTTCAGCAGCGGTCATATCCCTGGTCTTTCTGGTATAAGCAGCAGGCTTATTCAATTGGCCATCAATTGCCATTCCCATTCCTTAAAACACACTAAAACATCATTAAATATATAAAAACAACTAATTAAAATATTTTGCTGAAGATCATACAAACCGGTATGGGTTAGTGAAGGTATGTTAAAGCCCCGATTTGTGTATCAATATCCAGAAACCAGGCTGAGGAACACAAGCCCTGCAAATAAATGGCGTTTGAACGACTGCATTTAATATCATCCACGTCTTCTGGATCTAAGAAAGCGGCCAGGCCACCACATTCCAATGCGTTGCGCCGTCATGGTAATCCCCGATGACCTCAAATCCCATTTTGGCATGGGCTTTTAAAGAGATGGCGTTATTAACGGCAATTTCCGTGACGCAAAGTTCATAGTCATCTGCCAGCCTGTCTCGTGTTGCGTGGTACAACTTTTTTAGCAGGCCTTGCCCTCGATAGGCCTTATCCACACAAACCTGCCCGCCAACAAAATACTTGCGCTCCTTTAAAGGGCTGCCTTTGTACCGGGCTTTCTCAAACTCATCAAACATGGGTATCAGGATGGGCAGCTCCTCCCGCATGGAGGCCAGCATCGCCAGGTTATACCCTATAACCTTTCCTCCATCCAAGGCGATTACCTGCGGCAGGTACGTCGACATTTTCTGTAACAACGGTACGGTATGCTTCGCAAACACAAAGCCTTCGTTAACCTGCTGCGATTGGCTGATAGCGCCGAGCCAGTTCTGCTGCTGCAATTGCAGAATCTGCTCAAAGTGCTGCTCGGTGCATGCCACGTCCAATGTGATGGACATTCTTCGCTTCCTTCAACCGCCAAATAATGTGATTCAATCCCTATCTTACCAGGTACAAAAGCCTATCCAAAATCGGGCTATAACAAGTCAAAGCCATTGCTTATCACAGCGAAAAAGTGCAAAAGACAAAAGCACCCTATTTCGGGGTGCTTCTAAAAAGTGGTGCGCTGTGAGAGATTCGAACTCCCGACCTCATGGTTCGTAGCCATGCACTCTATCCAACTGAGCTAACAGCGCACGATTGAGTTTGTTAGGAGATTGTACATAAAAGGTCGATTGGTTTCAAATAGTTTGTCATTCCCCAGGCCTCGTCAGGACTCTCCGCTTTTTCAAGCTGGTTTAAGCCTATAACGCTAAGAATAATGAGAGGAACCAACTCCCGACCTCGTGACGACAAACCATGTCGTCCAGGCCGGGAGTTAGAAGGTTATCCTCTCTCTCCAATGTGATTCTTATACCCTTATGGCATCAGGCAATGTTTGGCTGTTGAACCGCTCCAGGCGATTGCTGCTTGAAGAAATTGGCAATCGCCTTGGTCATGCTCAGGTTCTTTTCCAGTTCCTGCTTCTGCTGCTGGAACAGATCCGTTGGGGAAGACGCCCGCTCGGAAAACTGGATGGTATCATCCAGCAAATCGCGGGCATTCACCAGGATCTGCTCGAACCTGGAAAAGTCCTGATCGGAAAACTGGTTATCACTCTTGCCAATGGCCTTTCTCATATCCTCAAAGTAGCTTTGGATGGCCTGGTTGCCCAGATCCAAAGAGGGGGTGTTGTTGCTTGGCAACGCGAACGGGTTTTGAACTTGTTGCCCCTGTACGGCTGACAAACCACCTGACAACGCAAAAGGATTCTGAGAATGATTGATGGCAGGATTCATGAATAAATTATTCACGGGAACCCGCATTAATCCTCCTCCTTAATGTGACTTGCTTTCTCTACACACTCAAATAAAATACAATGTGACTTCTATCATAGTAGTACGTAATACTTGTTTTAATTTTAATATAAATATTGTTTTAATAATCAATTCACAATTTTCAATAGTGTATATCCCCAAGCTATCTGCCGCTTGGGCTTCCGATTCAGATGCCGGCTTGAATTTAACCTTTTTTATCCAATCAAGACCGCGCGTGTCGGCGCGCCATCCAACCCATGGTATTTAATGGGAAACGCGGCGAGTGTATAGTCACCAGATGGAACATCGGCCAGGTTTAAGCCTTCCAGGATGAGGACGTTCTGGTTCAGCAAGGCCTTATGCGCGCCTAAATCGCTGGAATCAAACAGCTCGATCGAAAGATAATCAATGCCAATGAGTTCAACGCCAAGGGACGCCACATAGGCTGCCCCGTCCGTTGTTAACGCGGCAAAGTCTTCCCGAAAGCGATTCCTGTCCGTCTGCCAAAACGCGCTGTTGCGGGTTTTCAGCAGCAGGCGCTTGCAGCCCTGCAAGTTAAACCGCGCTAAAACAGCCTGGTCAATAGCCTGAATCTCCGGCGGGACTTCCACGACCGTTGCCGGGCCATAACACTGCGTCAGCGGCACCTGCTCAATTGTGACGCCGTTGTTCAGGATATGATGCGGCGTATCGAAATGCGTCCCTGTTTGCGAGCCCATGCTCACGCGGGTTACATTGGCAGCTTCCCCGCAAGCCATATCCATTGCCGGCTCGAACGACACGCCGGGATCACCGGGATAAATGGGCATATCGGGATGGATGGGAACCGAAATATCGATAATCCGTACAGCATTATCCGGCATTGGCATGGTGTCCTTCCTTAATTTCTGCAATAGCGGCCAGCAGTTGATCAATTTCTTCATGGGTAAGCGATTGAAAAGGCAAGGCGCAAGATGTTTGCAGGTCATTCAGCGCCAGCGAATTCAAGTAAGCCTTCATCGCCGGGATTTTACAGAAATGCCCAAACACGGTGCGATACTGTTTAAGCCTGGCTTCTAGCGATTTTTCCCCGTGATGGATGACCTGGTGGATCAACTCCGGGAAGACGTTGCCCATCCCGGAAATAATGCCGTGGCAGCCTAATTCCCGGGAGCGGGTGATTTCATAATCCGTCCCCGTGTAAACCCTGTAATGCGGAAAGCGTTGAACCAGCCTGCCAATACGATCATAATCCCCCGAGGTATCCTTAAGGCCCGCAAGTTGCGGAAATTTTTCCAGAAAGTCCGGTTCAAAGGAGACCTGGCTCATCTTGGGGTAATGATAAACCAGAAATGGAATATCCTCGGCGTGTTTGCGAAGAATTTCCATCAACATGGCTTCCAGGCCATTAACGCTTGAGCCGGGATAATAAAACGGCGGCATCCACAACAGTTCCGTAACCTGGGGCTGGGAGAGCGCGTGTGCCTGCAAGTCCAGCACATCCTGAAAGGCGGCAGCCCCGACATTCACCATGACGTTTAAGCCCGGGTTCACTTCCTGCACGGTTTCCAGGTACTGCTGCCGCTGCTGCACGCTAAAACCGGGGAACTCCCCCGTGGTGCCCATCACCAGCACGCCGTGGACACCATTATCCTTAAGCCGGTAAAGATGGGCCGCAATCAGCTCAGGCAAGGGGTTCAGTTCATCATCCACCAGGCTCAGCAGCGGCACGATAAATTCAAACCGGTTGGACACAGAGCGTTCCTCCTTTTGCCGCCGAAGCGGCCAAACGTTGATACATCCCCAGCAAGCCGGGGCGGATTTTTACGGATGGCGGCCGGTAACGGCTCATCCGCTCCTGAATGACGGCCGTCATCTGCTCCGAAGACAGGCGTTCGCCGTTAACCCCAACCAGGTTCAGCCGACTGTTGGGCACGTCAATCTCAATCAGGTCGTTTTCCAGCACAATGCCAATGGGGCCGCCGGCCACCAGCTCCGGGGAAACGTGCCCGATGGCGGGGCCGCGTGTTGCGCCGGAGAAACGGCCATCCGTAATAATCGCCACACTCTCCCGCAACTGCGCGGAAGACGCAATGGCCTCCGTCACATAATACATCTCCGGCATACCGCATGCCCTGGGGCCTTGCCCGGTAATTACCAGGCAATCTCCCGGCTGGATGACGCCGCCATAGATAGCAGCCAAGGCTTTCTCCTGCCCGTGAAACACCCGCGCCCGTCCCACAAAATGATGCATGCTGCCAGCCACCGCCGAGCGCTTGATAATCGAGCCTTCCGGCGCGATATTGCCCCACAGCACCGTGAGCCCACCGCACGGATCAACCGGATCAGTGACCGGGCGAATGATATCGCGCAATTGCAGCCCAAAATTCTCCAGGAAGCGGGGCCACTGCGCAAAGAAGCCGCTTTCTTCCAGATCCTTCATGTTTTCGCCCAGGGTTTTTCCCGTTACCGTTAGCGCATCCAGGTGTAGGAAGTCCTTTAACTCGTGCATAATACGCATCACACCACCGGCATACCACACCCGGGAGTTGGAATGAACACCCGAGGGCCGGACATTCAGAATCATCGGCACCTTGTCGTTGATCTCCGCCACATGTTTGAGGTCAAACGGCAAATCCAGCTCCGCGGCCAGGGCAGGGAGGTGCAGCAGGATGTTGGACGACCCGCCGGTGGCCGCATGCACCACCAGGGCATTATAAAGGGCTTTTTCCGTCAGGATTTTATCTGCCGTGAGGCCCTCTCGAATCATCTCTACCAGGCGCTTACCCGCCTGCCTTGCCCCGCGGCGGTGCAGGTTGAGATGCGCCGGACGCAACGCGGAAGTGGGCAAAGCCAGCCCGAGCGCCTCCCCAATCATTTGCATCGTACCGGACGTTCCGTAAAACTCGCACGTCCCGGCAGACATGCAGGCATGCTCGCAGAGGAAGTTGTACTCGCCTTCTTCCAGTTCGCCCCGCCGAAGCTCGGCGTCAATCGTGCCCACGCGCTCCAGGGAAAACCCGGAAGGCCCCAAGTCCCCCACCCCGCCCGGCAAAAAGATGGCCGGGATTTTGAGACGGGCCGCGGCCAATATGTGTCCCGGCTGGGACTTATCCCCGCCGGATACCAGCACCATGCCGTCAAAATGCCCGCTGATGGCATGCAGCTCCACCGCCATCGCCAACAGTTCCCGGCTGGGCAGGGAGAGATCGATGGCCTCCGTTCCCTGGGCCACGCCATCGCACATATCCGTACAGTCATATCGGCCTACCGCGCCACCGGCAATTAACACGCCGTCCCGCACATCCCGGGCCAGCTCCTGCAAATGCACCGAGCAGGGATGGGAATCCCCACCCGCGGTTTCCACCAGCACCCATGGCTTTTCCAGGTCGGCCTTGCTCCAGCCCACGCCTAGCCGAAGCGGATCCGCCTCCGGCGCTTTTTCCCTCATCCGTTGCGAATGCAGCATGGATAGCCAATGCCTCTCTGTCTGACTCAATATGGCTTCGCCATTACCATACCAGAAGCCGGGAAAAAAATAAGCCGTTAGATTAGCGCTTCTACAGTTCCAATGGCGTCTGCCCGCTGTACTTCCAGTTCCGCGATTTGCTGCCTCAAGTGGGCAATCTGAACCTGTATCCGAATCAGGTTCCGCAACTCTTCCGCAATTTTTTTATCCTCCCCCAGAATGGTTAAGCTGGCATGATCCTTGGATAAGGTTAATCGCCCTTCAGAATCAATTGTTATCTGCGTCTCGCCAACTTTTGCGGAGAAATTTTGACGATCCGCCGTGTTGAGATGCTCCCATTTGAAATACTTCCGCTTCGTCCCATCCAACAGCATCCGGAACAGATCGCGGGTGCTGTTGACGCCCGGCAACTGATAAAACCCGTAAGCCGCCTCAAAAATAGGTTTAAACGGGCTTTGCGCTTCGTCCGCTTCAACCTGGGCAATGGGCTGACGCTGGCCGTTTCTACTAATCGTATACAGTTTCTTTCCCGGTTGCCCCGTTGGCTTGGCAACGCCGGAGAAGTCCTCGAACACAAAGGTTTCACCCGTGGCTTGAAACCCCAACATTTCTGGCTGATTGCCACGTTGGGCCAAAGCCGTTGTGACCATATCGACCGCGGTCGCCATCGGGTCGGGTTGGGCATGGCCAAACCGGGCATCCACGGAAAAGGCATGGGGATGATGGGGTTTACCATTTTGCGGCTGTCGCAATGGGGATGCAAAAGCATAGCGAGAGGCATTGGCGAGGAAAGGGACGTTCATTTTCAAATTATTCTCATCTTCTTCTCAAAGCGTTAAGTATTAAACGACCGTGAAAATAAAAATTGCCTCAGCCAATCAGAATCCAGCGTTCGTTATCTTCATTCGAGCAATGGAAACCTCTGAAGAACGGCGTGGTTTGGGTCAAAAACTCCTTCTTGAAAAAGGGTAATTATTTTTGTTTAAATAAGCATCTTAGGGTAATAGTATTCAACAACTTGTAGAGGGGTAATTGTATGATCAAGCAGGTGTTCTTGTTTCATGAGGGAAATAAGGCGTTAAAGGGGCTTTTGGGCAGTAAGGGCGCAAACCTGGCGGAGATGACCCGAATCGGGCTGCCGGTGCCGCCCGGATTTACCATCACCACCACGGCCTGTATCGCCTACCTTAAATCGCAAAGCATGCTTACGGATGACCTGAAGTGCCAGGTGCTGGAGGCTATGCAATCTATCGAGACGGAAACGGACAGAATTTTCGGGCACCAGCGTAACCCGCTCTTTGTCTCCGTGCGCTCCGGTGCGCAAATCAGCATGCCGGGAATGATGGAAACCATCCTGAACCTGGGCCTGAACGATGAGACGATCCATGGACTGATTGCGCAGACACAGGACGAGCGCTTTGCTTACGACAGCTATCGCCGCCTGATCAGCATGTTCGGGAACGTGGTGTTCGGTATCGACAAGGACGTGTTTGAAACCTGTATTACCCAGATGAAGAAAACCCGCCGGGTGAGCCACGATACCGAACTGACCGCTAAAGACTGGCAGGCCATTGTCGTCCAGTTCAAGGAGCAGTTCCAGGCGCATGCGGGGCGGCCTTTCCCCCAGGCGCCCAATGAGCAGCTTTGGCTGGCCATCGAAGCGGTCTTCAAATCCTGGAATATCCCGCGGGCCGTGGCGTATCGCAAGCACCACCACATCCCGCACGATCTGGGCACCGCCGTCAACATCCAATCCATGGTCTTCGGGAATATGGGGGATGATTCGGCGACTGGCGTGGCCTTTACCCGTAACCCGGCCACCGGGGAAAAAGCCCTCTACGGCGAATACCTGGTAAATGCCCAAGGCGAGGACGTGGTTGCCGGGATTCGGACGCCGCAGAAGATTAGCGCCCTGGCAAAGAAGATGCCCGCCGTCTACCAGCAGTTTGAGGAGATTGCAACCCGGCTGGAGGAGCATTACAAGGAGATGCAGGACATCGAGTTTACCATTGAGAAAGGCAGGCTGTACATCCTGCAAACCCGCACCGGGAAACGCACCGCGCGCGCAGCCGTCCAGATTGCCGTGGACTTCGTTCGGGAGGGGATTTTGTCGCCCAAGGAAGCCATCCTGATGGTGGACGCCAACCAACTGCCGCAACTGCTGCTCCCGGCATTCGATGAAGTGTCCAAGGCGCGGAACCGGGCTAACCTGGTGGCGTTGGGGCTGGGCGCTTCCCCTGGGGCGGCTAGCGGAAAAATTGTCTTCAGCCCGGATGAAGCGGAGGCCCTGGCGGCGAAAGGCCAGAACATCATTCTCGTTCGGCCGGAAACCACGCCGGATGACATCCACGGGATTATTGCCGCCAAGGGGATTCTGACGTCCCGAGGAGGATCCACCAGCCATGCCGCCGTAGTGGCCAGAGGGATGGGTAAACCCTGCGTTGCCGGGTGCGAATCCGCCAAGGTGGACTTGAAGCGGGAAATCCTGACCATCCAGGGCCGTGAAATCCGCAAGGGGGAAGTTCTCTCTATCGACGGCGCAACCGGCGAAGTTTTCCTGGGGCAACTGGAAACCGTGGAGCCCCGGATTGAGGACGAGTTCGAGATGCTCCTGTCCTGGGCCGACCAGTACCGGACGCTGGGCGTACGCGCCAACGCCGATACGCCGGAGGATGCCCGCAAGGCACGAAAGCTGGGCGCAAAGGGCATTGGCCTGTGCCGCACGGAACACATGTTCATGCAGCACGATCGGTTGCCGGTGATGCAGCGGATGATCCTGGCAACGGACGCCGAGGAGAGACAGACCTGCCTGAACCAACTGCTGCCGATGCAGCGGGACGACTTCCGCGGCATCTTCCGGGCGATGGAAGGGCATCCGGTTACTATCCGGCTGCTGGATCCGCCGTTGCATGAGTTCCTGCCCAATATGGAGGAGCTGATTGAAGCCGTCACGGCATTGCGCATCCTGCAACCCTTTTCGGAGGAGCTGAAGGAGAAGGAAACCCTGCTCAAAACCGTTCGCCAGATGCATGAAAGCAACCCCATGCTGGGCTTTCGCGGGTGTCGCCTGGGCCTGCTCTACCCGGAAATCAACCGGATGCAGGTGGAGGCCATCTTCGAGGCGGCAACCGACCTGGTGGCCGAAGGGCTGGACATCCAGCCGGAGATTATGATCCCGTTGGTGGGCACGGCAGAAGAGTTGCGGCGGCTGCGGGTTCAATTGGAAAGGGACGCCCAGGCCGTGATGGAACGCGAGGCCGTCCAGGTGCCTTACCAGTTTGGGACGATGATCGAGGTGCCGCGGGCGGCGCTGACGGCCCACGAGATTGCCGAGTACGCGGACTTCTTCAGCTTCGGCACGAACGACCTGACGCAACTGACTTACGGCTACAGCCGGGACGATGCCGAGGGCAAGTTCCTGTCCGCTTACATCGAGCAGGGGATCCTGCCGCGGAACCCGTTTGAAACCCTGGATACCCAAGGTGTCGGGCAGCTCATCGCCATGGCTGCGGAGAAGGGCCGCCGCATCCAGCCAAACCTCAAGCTGGGCATCTGCGGGGAACACGGTGGAGACGCGCAGAGTGTTGCTTTTTGCCACCAGGGTGGATTAAACTATGTAAGCTGTTCACCCTTTAGGGTACCCGTTGCGAGAGTGGCAGGGGCTCAGGCGGCAATCAGAGAGGCAATGGAAAAGCAGCAGGCGCCGCAAAAACCTGATCTCATATCAGTCTGAATAAAGGAGTGGAAATGACAACGACGATGCAAACCGCCGTTCCCAGCGAAATCAAGGATCCGAGCCTGAGGGAGCAAGGAAAGCGGCAGATAGAATGGGCTGAGCGCGATATGCCCGTACTCAAGCAGATCCGCGAACGTTTTGCCAAGGAGAAGCCGCTTGAAGGCCTTCGGCTGGTTGCATGTTGTCATGTCACCAAGGAAACGGCCAACCTGGCCATTGCATTGAAGGCCGGCGGCGCGGACGCGATCCTGATTGCGTCCAACCCGCTGAGTACCCAGGATGACGTTGCCGCCTCCCTGGTGGAGGATTACGGCATTTCCGTCTACGCCTGGAAAGGGGAGGATATTGCAACCTACACCCGCCACGTCAATATCGCGCTGGATCATCAGCCGCAGCTGATTATCGATGATGGTGCGGACGTGATCGTAACGCTGGTGAAGGAGCGCCCCCAGCAAATCGCAGCGATGATTGGCAGCACCGAAGAAACCACCACCGGGCTGGTGCGGCTGCGTGCCATGGCCAGGGACGGCAAGCTGACCTGGCCTGCCATCGCCGTGAATGACGCCCAGACCAAGCATTTCTTCGACAACCGTTACGGAACCGGCCAAAGCACCATCGACGGCATTTTGCGGGCAACCAACATTTTGCTGGCCGGCAGAACCGTTGTTGTGGTGGGTTACGGCTGGTGCGGTCGCGGTGTTGCGATGCGGGCCCGTGGCCTCGGCGCAAACGTGATTGTAACCGAAGTGAACCCGGTGAAGGCGATTGAAGCCGTCCTGGACGGGTACCAGGTGATGCCGCTGCTGGATGCCGCCCCGCTGGGCGATGTTTTCGTGACCGTGACCGGCAACCGCCACGTCATCGATCGGGCGCATTTTATGGAAATGAAGGACGGCGCCATCGTGTGCAATTCCGGCCACTTTGACCTGGAGCTGAACCTGGAAGCCCTCGGCAATATGGCGGAGTCTCGCGAGACGCTGCGCAGCTTTACCGAGCAATACACCATGGGCGACGGTCGCCGGATTATTGTGCTGGGCGAAGGCCGCCTCATCAACCTGGCCGCTGCCGAAGGCCACCCGGCCAGCGTGATGGATATGAGCTTCGCCAACCAGGCCCTGGGCGTGGAATATCTGGTAAAGAACAAGGGCAAGCTCTCCAACGATGTCCACCTGCTGCCCGCCGAAGTGGACCAGGAAATCGCTGCGCTGAAGCTGCGCTCCATGGGGGTCAGCATCGACAAGCTGACGCCGGAGATGCAGGAATATATGAATAGCTGGCAGATTGGCACCTAAGGTCATCTGGAACAACATCCTTTTTTTCCAAACCCCTTACACTGGTTGTGAGGGGTTTGGTTTTTGTGCGTTTTCGAAAAATGAGAAAACAAACCCATTTTTATACCTTCAATTAAAAAATGAACGAACGAAGCCATTTTTAACATCATTTCCCTATTTCATGCTGTCATTCCCGCGCAGGCAAGGGAGAGGAGGGACTTTCGGCTGGGTTGCAGACTTGGGCATGTGTTTCTGCTTTCCCTCTTGCAACTGGATGACTGGATCCCCGCCTGCGCGGGGATGACAGAGCCTGCGAGATTTTGAGATGCAAACCAAAATGAACGAAGCCATTTTTAACATCATTTCCCTATTTCATGCTGTCATTCCCGCGCAGGCGGGAATCCAGGCTTCGACTTGGAGGATGGCATAGCAGATAACAGCTTCGTTGGAGGAGGCCCCCACCCTAGCCCTCCCCCGCGCGCGGGAGAGGGGACAGATCTCGGTTTACAGTTGAGAGATTGCACCGTCTGAATTGCATTCCGGGCTCGCAATGACGGGGCGCTGAGGCCTCGCGAAAGGATATGCGAAAATGGGCCTGATAGGGTTGCTATCAAGCGCAGTGTGGTATAACGCATTCCTGGGGATCCAGGATGCTTGGCTATTGCCATCGTAACCTTATTGGAAAGACGCGGCTGGTTACGATGGAATTCAGTTGAAAATCTTAAAACCCTTGCCATTCCGTCAAGATACAGTAATCCCCTCCGCCGAATCCGACTGAAAAGACCCGGTAGGGCTTGACGTTCAGACAACCCAGTATTAAACCTAATAAATTAGATATAAGAATAATCAGTCTGATAAAAAATGGAAACCCTTCGGCGCTGAACCGGCCAACGTTCGACCACACCAGAACAAGCGCCTTTTTGCATATCTTTAATATATCGCATTTAAACTATACTGTCAACCCTTTCTCTATGGCTTTTTTCAAGGGACGTTACACCTGTATCTGCATTCCTGCTTAGGGATTAGCCCTTCGTTGCCGCTCTCCTTCCTTTCATTCAATGCCAACAAGCGCCCTCGTCCCTGGTTTAGCAAGTCTTTTTCAGGATATCTTTTGTTATATCCCGCTTTATTCACGTTGTTATCTCGTTTAATTATTCTCCTCTGGATGAATTAAATAGAGGGCGTGACACTTCCAGCCCTTGTAAAGATATTTTAAAATCAGCCTCATATACCCTCTCCCATAGTTCAACTTTGTCGATAACCTGGCATGTAGAAAAAGTTGGTCTTAAGGAGCTGAATCGCAATGGCAACAACGGAGGAATCTATCGAAATGAGGACAGCACAAAAGGGCTTTACGCTGGCGGAACTCTTGATCGCCTTGGCTCTGCTGGGTATCATCGCTGCTTTTACCATACCAAAGGTTTTACAAGCCGCAGGCACCACCGAAGCCACCGCCAAAATCCGGGAAACCGTCTCTACCTTGGAACAGGCTTATTACGGCAGGCAAATGCAGAACCAGTTAACCGTGGGCGCAACCGGCACCCTGTACAACAACATCGTCCCTACACTTAACTTTACCAATGCTTCCAACACAGCGAACGTGGATGCCGCCGGCAGCCCACTTAACGGTGTCGCAGGCGGACACCCGTGTGGCGGCACATCCGGATTTCAAAGCGGTTGGTTCCAACTGCCTAACGGCGTCGTCGTCACCGGTCTCTCCTCGGGCGCAACCATGAGCGTGACCCCGGCAGCCGCCGCCAACACCATGCTTTGTATCGACTTTAACGGCGCAGCCAACCCCAACCAGGCCGGACAAGACATCTTTGTGGGCAACTTTAACCAGTGGGGCGACTTTGACGCCGCCGGCGCAGCCTTTACCCCGCGTGACGGCCAGAAAGCCTTCTTCTGGGGCAACGCTAACCAGGGCATCTACAACGCCAACGGAACCGTAATGGGCGGTGCAGTGGGCACGCTCGGCAACGCACAGTCCGGCGCGGGTATCCGACTCGCCAGTTAAGCCAACCTTGACTGAATCCATTAAAAAGCCAGGAAGTCATCTTCCTGGCTTTTTAAATAGAAAGCAGACGATTTGGTACAGATACGTTACGTAACCGATCACAGACAACGCATTGTCGCCTGGCGCTCCATTGATCAACGGATAAAGCCGGGCTTGCTATTCCCGTCCATGTAAAGATATTTTACAATCAGCCTCAGACACTCTCTTTTTCTAATGGCCTTAGCCGATAAGCAGTAAATAAATACATGTGTGTGAAGGAATTGCATCCCAGATGCGAACAACGGAGGAATCTATCGAAATGAGGACAGCACAAAAGGGCTTTACGTTGGCGGAACTTTTGATCGCCTTGGCTCTGCTGGGTATCATCGCTGCTTTTACCATACCAAAGGTTTTACAAGCCGCAGGCACCACCGAAGCCACCGCCAAAATCCGGGAAACCGTCTCTACCCTGGAACAGGCTTATTACGGCAGGCAAATGCAAAACCAGTTAACCGTGGGCGCAACCGGCACCCTGTACAACAACATCGTCCCCACACTTAACTTTACCAATGCTTCCAACACCGCGAACGTGGATGCCGCCGGCAGCCCACTCAACGGTGTCGCAGGCGGACACCCGTGTGGCGGCACATCCGGATTTCAAAGCGGTTGGTTCCAACTGCCTAACGGCGTCGTCGTCACCGGTCTCTCCTCGGGCGCAACCATGACCGTGACCCCGGCAGCCGCCGCCAACACCATGCTTTGTATCGACTTTAACGGCGCGTCCAACCCCAACCAGGCCGGACAAGACATCTTTGTGGGCAACTTTAACCAGTGGGGCGACTTTGACGCCGCCGGCGCAGCCTTTACCCCGCGTGACGGCCAGAAAGCCTTCTTCTGGGGCAACGATAACCAGGGCATCTACAACGCCAACGGTAGCGTTATGGGCGGTGCAGTGGGCACGCTCGGCAACGCACAATCCGGTGCAGGCGTCCGCCTCTCCAGCTAATTCAGCCCCTTTTCAACAGGACACAACCAGAGAGCCAGGAATTCATGATTCCTGGCTCTTAAATTTGTGAAGGAGCTGACATCCGCTACATAGGGCCTGTTCAGTTACTCTCCTACAGGGTAAGGCAATTTTTGCCTGCGTCTTGTTTTATATGAGGGAGAATGCAGAAGGAGGGATGGGTTATATTGGTATTCAACGTATCAATACGGCAGCATTATTCCACTTTGCCCAGTGTGCAACCTGCGGTTGCCCGGCCTGCTTACAGGGGGGCCAAGCCGATTGCTGCAGAACCCCATCATATTGGTCAAATTCGATGGGGCTTGTCCCGTAGGAACTTCTTAAAAGGGATGGCTGCCTTACTCTCAGCAGCGGCATTGCCCGTCGCTTATTCAAGACAACCAGAACCTAATCACAGCCATCCCAAGATTTATGTAAAAACAAGTACCTGTAAACATAACTGGGGCAAAGGTATTTCGGATATGAAAATTTCTCCGGAGTATCAACAGCAAGTCGCACACTTTCAAAGCCAAATCATGGCAGATGAAGGCATAACAGAATTAGAAAGTGTCTCCAAATCCTATGCTTCCGCATTTGAAAGGCGAGCTTATTTTAATTACCTGTTTCAGGTCGCTCGGCATGCTGAGAACGCCAGTGATTACAAAGCGATGCAGCATGCGAGCATCGCTTTTGTGGATGGATTGCCGTTGCTTGCCAAAATTATGAGCGGAGAAGGTTTCTCTACTCAACGGCAGCAAAAATTGGCGCTGCGAAACTATTTTGACCGGTGTAATGAGATCTATCAGCATCTGAAACAAAATTCCGGACGCTTCAAAATGGACTCCCAATTTGACTATATGGGTAAAACTGATTTGGACAAACACAGCTATTACCCAGGGCGGCAAACGACAACGCTGGATCCATCAACCATGTTTATTATTGCGGCAAAAATTGGTGGGGAAATGTTACAGAACCGGATGGATCTCTGGCGTAAGCATAGTCAACGAGCGACAGGATGGTTTTCTCCTAAAATGCCGCTTCAGTTTTACGTTAATACCAATTATGTTCCAGAAGGAAAGCATCCTTTTGGCGGGAGCTATTTTACTGACAGGCATTGCATTACCTTGACAGGACGGAATCTTTGGAATGGAGGCTTTGGATATCCTACTAACAATTACGATATTATCACCCATGAGTTTGGGCATACGTTGCTAGGTAATATGGCAGCCTATCCCGATGATATGAATCGACAGGATGCTCAAATCTTTCTGGCTGAGAGAGACCGAATTTACAATAACATTAACCTCAATCCCAAGGGATGTGTACCGGACCAATGGCGAGAGTATGCATTTGAGAAAGAGCATCCATCCCACTTCTTCATTGTAACGATGTGCGAGATGTTTATGGAAAATCCGCAATCCATTTACGATGTCAGCAGCCGTAAAACGAATGACGGCAAGGATGGCTTGTACGAGGTGTATTGCCGTTACCTTAAGCTCGATCCCTTAAATAAAATGCAGGAGCTTTCCGTTACCGCATAAAGGCTTTAACGGACTCGTAGATGGATTGGGCGTCCAGGCCGTATTCTCGGAAGAGATCGTCCGGTTTTCCGCTTTGCCCAAATTGATCCATCGTGCCGATGCGCTTGACCGGCGTGGGATGATGCTCGCTAAGGACTTCGCACACGGCGCCGCCAAGCCCGGCAATAAACTGGTGGCTCTCCACCGTAACAACCTTGCCGGTTTTCCGGGCGCTCTGAACCAACGTGTCCACATCAAACGGCTTGATAAAAGCGCAGTTCAGGACGTCCGCCTCAATGCCGTCCCGCTCCGAAAGCCATTTGGCGGCCAGCAACGCATGGTAAACGGTTTCTCCGGTACCGCACAGGGTAACGTCTTTTCCTTCGCGCATCAGCTCAATCTTAAAGGGTTCGAATTGATATGTGGCCTTGTCATGAATAACGGCGTGGTTCGGACGAACCAGGCGGACATACATGGGGCCGTCATGCGCTGCCGCCCAGCGGATCACGTGATCGGTTTCCACGGCGTCGGAAGGCACCACAACGGTCATGTTCGGGATGACCCGCATCAGCGCGATATCCTCGATGGATTGGTGGCTTGCGCCATCTTCCCCCAGGCTGATGCCGCTATGTGTGGGGCAGATTTTAACGTTGAGGTTGGAATAGCAAATGGTGTTGCGCACCTGATCCCAGGCGCGGCCGGAGGCGAACAGGGCAAACGTGCTGACGAACGGGATCTTCCCCACGCTGGCGAGCCCTGCGGCGGTACACATCATGTCCGCCTCGGAGATGCCCTGGTTAAAAAACCGATCCGGGAAGGCGTCGGCAAAGTACTTCGTCATGGTTGAGCATGCGAGATCCGCATCCAGCACCACGATATCCGGGTTTTGCGCGCCAAGCTCGGCCAGGGTTTTGCCAAACTGCACCCGAAGGGCTTCTTTTTCGGGTTTTTCCAGGTTAATTGCCGGGGATAAGGTTGCCATGCTATTGCGCCTCCTGTAAGCGTTTAAAATAGGTTTCCGGCGCCAGATCCTTTAATGCCAGCTCCATTTGTTCTGCATTGGGGGCTTTGCCATGCCAGCCCGCCTGGTTTTCCATAAAGGAAACGCCCTTGCCCTTGGTGGTGTGGGCCACAATCATGGTGGGCACATGGTTCTGGTTGCTGTATTGCTTGGCGTAGTCCAGCGCCTCGAAGATTTTGTTGAAGTCGTGACCGGGAATCTCAATGACGTGCCAGTTAAAGGCATCGAATTTTCGCCCGATATCGCCCAAGGGCTTGATGTTTTCCGTGCAGCCGTCAATCTGCAAGGTATTCCGATCGCAGATGGCGGTGAGGTTGTGGAGCTTGTGCCCGGCGCCGCTAAGAGCCGCTTCCCAAATCTGGCCTTCCTGCGCCTCGCCATCGCCGATGAGGCAGTAAACATGCGCGGGGCTGTTGTTTAACCGAAGGCCCAACGCCATCCCAATGGCGGCGGAAAGCCCTTGCCCCAAAGAGCCGGTAGAGACATCCACCCCTTTAACATACTTGGATGCCGGGTGCCCTTGCAGGTTAGAGTGAACCTGGCGCAGGGTATGGATTTCTTCCCGCGGGATGTAGCCTTCGTGCATCAGCACGGCATACAACGCCGGCGCGCCATGCCCTTTGGACATTACGAAGCGATCGCGATCCGCCCAGTCCGGGTGATTCACGTCGTGCTTCATTACATAGGACCAGAGGCAGGTAAGGATATCGATACAAGAGAAGGAGCTTCCCGGATGCCCGGATTGGGCCTCGAAAATCATGTTGAGCGTATCAACTCTCAGCTTGCGGGTAATTTCCTGTAACTCTTCCACGGTGGGGCGGGGGCGCGAAGCCCGTTCAATTTGGGGAGTTGGGTTGGGCATGGTGGTACTCATCAGTCTTTACTGGCTTCTTGTCATGTAATAGTACTTTTACAACAAACATGGGCAAAGTTTTATACACCCGTTTAATGCGGTACGGCTCGGAAGTGATGCGCCACAGCCACTCCAGGTTGAGCTTGAGAAAAAGCGGGTGCGCCCGCTTCTTGGTCTGGCTCCAGATATCGAAACTGCCGCCCACCCCAACGAATGCCGCAGGCGTATCGAACAGGGGCCGGAATTCGTCAATCCACAGCTCCTGGCCGGGAACACCTAAGGCAACAAACACGTAACGCGGATGGGTTTGGGCACATTCTTCCGCAACACGCCTGCGATCCGCCGCATCGATAAAAAAGCCGTGATGAAAGTAGCTGATCATCAGCCGCGGGTACTTTTCCTTTAACGCCTCTACCGTTGCGCGATTCACCTCTGGTGTGGCGCCAATCAGCGCAATCGGCTCCCTGTCCTGCACGGCCTGCCGAATCAAGGCCTCGGAAAATTCAATGCCGGGGATACGTGTCACTTCCACGCCTTTTCGCTTTAAGGCCCAAACAATGCCCGCGCCATCGGGCAGCACCCAGTTGGCTTGTTTTAACAGCTTCCCAAATCCCGGATCATCCAGGCCACGCATCAGCATCTCCGGGTTGAGCGTGACGACATGCTGATGCTGCCCCTGGGATAGCCCAAGTTGCAGGCTATTCAGCAAGCCCTGCATACTATCCACGTGAACGGGGAAATCGAGTACGACATATTCCTTCATAGTTTTATTTTACGCATTGAAACGCCGAATGCGAATAGAATAATTAAAACCGGCCTGGGAATAAGAGCGTAGAGGCCGGTTTTAGAATGTTGGGCTAGACTCAGAAAGATTATAATTTCAATTCTTCGGAAAAGGCACGAACGGCTGGATGTTCTTGCAGGGCGGGATAAGCTGCTTTGAGAGCCGTAAAGCGCTTTCTCGCCGTTGCAACAGAACCTGGGATAGCATCGGTTGCCTCATTACGCAGATGCGCAGCCATTAAGGCTTGTTCTTCCAGATCGAACGGTTTGCCCATAACAGTCTCATACTGGTTGGCATGATCCGGTTTGAGTGCATCACCCTCAAACATTCTAGCGGCTGCTTGTTGTAATTTTTCCGAATGCGTTATTGCTTTTAAGATGAATGAAACGTGCGTCCAGTCAATTGGTTTGATATTCAGTTTTTTTGGATCAATCGGTTTTGCAATTAACTCCTTGTCACCACCTGTTACATTTAGCTCATCGCCAGTGCCTGAGGGCCCAAACAACAGATTTAAAGGGTGCTCTCCATAAAGAGAATTAATAATAGGAGGGTTACCACCGGGAAATTTTTTACCTGCCCCAGGTTGCTCGTGTTCGTCGTCATTTTCGTATACGCCAAAGCGGGCTTGGGGTTGCACACGAGAAGGATTGAGCCGGGGAGGGATGGCATTCAGTCGGGTAATGTTCATAATCATCGTCCTTTCAACAAACAATCAAGGGCTGTTAACCTTTTAACTAAAACAGTAAAACAGCTCAAGGTTGCAAATTGCCTTGTAAGTTTCAAATTATCTAGCGTTATCAAGAATGAGTTTGCTGCGGCTTATTTGATATATATCAGATACTTTTGTAGTAGCCTGTACTACCATATCACGGGATGCAATGCATTCTCTTTTGTTGCGACAAGCATAACAAGAAAACGATAAGAAACAGTTGTGGAATGGAGCTGAACAGTTATGGCAAATTCCAGGTCGATGGCAATCAACGATAAGCTGGGCCAAACGGAAAGACGGGATAGCTGGTGGATCGAGCCGCTACTTTCCGGCTTGGGGCTGGGCTTGTTTGGTATTTACGCTACTTGGGCGGCGTTTCAAGGCACCAATTTTGAATGGGGGCCGTACCTGTCTCCCTTTTACTCACCGCATATCAATGCGCCGTGGTTTCCGTTGTCGCCGGCATTTCTCATCCTGCCGTTCCCGCTGCTGTTTCGCGCCACTTGTTATTACTACCGCAAAGCCTATTACCGGGCTTATTTTATGAGCCCGCCCGGTTGTGCCGTTGGCCCGGCCCAAAAAGGCGGCACCTATACGGGCGAAACCAAGTTCCCGTTTATCTTGCAAAACCTGCACCGCTACTTCTTCTACTTTGCGGCTATCTTCATCCTTATCCTGACATACGATGCCCTGCTGGCCTTTAACTTCGATGGTCGGTTTGGGATTGGCGTGGGCACGCTGATTATGGTGGCCAACGTGATTTTCCTGGGGCTGTATACCTTCTCCTGCCACTCCTGGCGACACATTGTGGGTGGGAAAGAAGATTGCTTCTCCTGCGACAAGATGTCCAAGCTGAAGCATGGCGCCTGGTCCCGCGTCTCCATTATTAACGAAAACCACATGAGATGGGCCTGGATTAGCTTGTTTACGGTGGGCTTCACCGATCTGTACATCCGGCTTGTTGCGTCCGGCGTCATCAACGATTTAAGGATTTTATAAATATGGCGATGATTGATACCCGATATGAAACCCACGAGCATGACGTGATCGTGGTGGGCGCAGGCGGAGCCGGGATTCGGGCCGCGATTGAAGCCGCCGAGCAAGGTTTGCGTGTTGCCCTCGTTTGTAAGTCTCTGTTGGGCAAAGCCCACACCGTTATGGCCGAAGGCGGTATCGCCGCGGCCATGGGCAACGTGGATCCGGCTGACAACTGGCAAGTCCACTTTATGGACACCATGAAAGGCGGCAAGTTCCTCAACAACTGGCGCATGGCCCAAATCCACGCGCAGGAAGCCCCGGATCGCATCCGCGAGCTGGAACTGTGGGGCGCGGTATTCGATAGAACCCCGGACGGCAAAATCTTGCAACGTCCGTTCGGGGGGCATACCTACCGTCGTTTGTGCCACGTGGGCGACCGCACCGGCCTGGAGATCATTCGCACCCTGCAAGACAAGGCCGTGCATACGCCAAACATCGATGTGTTTATGGAATGCACCATTTCCCACTTGATTAAAAACGGGGATGAAGTGACTGCCGCATTCGGTTACTGGCGTGAAACCGGCAAGTTCGTTCTCTTCAAGGCCAAGGCGGTTGTGCTGGCGACCGGCGGGATTGGAAAAGCCTTTAAGGTTACGTCCAACTCCTGGGAATACACGGGCGACGGCCACGTATTGGCCTATGATGTGGGCGCAGACCTGATTGATATGGAATTCGTCCAGTTTCACCCCACCGGGATGGTTTGGCCGCCAGGCGTTGCCGGTTTGCTGGTAACGGAAGCCGTACGCGGCGAAGGCGGAATCCTCACCAACTCCAAGGGCGAACGGTTTATGGAAAAATACGACCCGGCCCGGATGGAACTCTCCACGCGGGATATCGTTGCCAAGTCCATCTATACCGAGGTGAAGGAAGGCCGGGGCAGCCCGCATGGCGGCGTCTTCCTGGATGTTTCCCACCGCGGGGCGGATTACGTGAAGCGCCGTCTGCCCAGTATGTACCACCAGTTCAAGGAGCTGGCGGATGTCGATATTACCACCGGCCCGATGGAAGTGGGCCCGACGACGCACTACGTCATGGGCGGCGTCAAGGTGGATCCGGAGACAGCCCAAAGCACCGTTCCCGGCTTATTCGCCGCAGGCGAAGTGGCGGGCGGGATGCACGGCGCGAACCGTTTAGGCGGCAACTCCCTCTCCGACTTGTTGGTGTTTGGCCGCCGTGCCGGGATGGGCGCTGCGACCTATGCCAAAGGGGTTGCAAGCATTCCCGCGGTGGATGAAGCCGCGGTTCAGCGCGCGATTGCCGAAATGGTGGAACCTTTCGAGCGTAAGGGCGAGAACCCGTACACCATCCATCAGGAGCTTCAGATGATGATGCAAGCCAACGTGGGCATTGTGCGGATTGACGCCGACCTGCGCAAGGCGATCGAACAACTGAAGCGCATCCAGGAGCGCGCAAAAACCACCAGCATCAGTGGTTCGGTTACATACAACCCGGGCTGGCACCTGGCGAAAGACTTGAAGACGATGGCGACAATTTCCGAAGCGGTTGCCCGTTGCGCCCTTCAGCGTACAGAGAGCCGAGGCGGCCATACACGCCTGGATTATGCGGAGTACGACCCGTATTGGTCTACGGTGAATTCCATCGTTCGCAAGAATGCCGATGGCAGCATGGAGGTAACAACCGCGCCGTTGCCGGTGATGCCGGAAGAACTGAAAAAGCTTTTTGAAGAGGAGAAGCGCTAATGGCTGAGGCTCGTTTAAAAGTATATCGCGGCGATAGCGGCGGTGGACAATACGTCGAGTACAAAGTTCCCGTGGAAGCCGGGATGGTTATCCTGGATGCCATCCACTATATCCAAGGGGCTTACGCGCCGGACTTGGCTGTTCGTTGGAACTGTAAGGCCGCAAAATGCGGTTCCTGTAGTGGCGAAGTCAACGGCAAGCCCAGCCTGATGTGCAAAACCCGCCTGGATGACTTTGATTTGAGCGAACCGATTGAGGTTCGTCCGATTAAAACCTTCCCGGTGGTTAAGGATCTCGTGACCGACGTGTCTTGGAACTACGAGATTAACAAGCGGATTGTGCCGTTTACGCCCACCAATACCAACACGGATGAATGGAAGATTTACCAGGACGACGTGGATCGGGTTCAGGAATTCCGCAAGTGTATCGAGTGTTTCCTGTGTCAGAATGTCTGCCACGTGCTTCGCAACCACGACAAGAAGGATCTGGATGATCCGAAACACCTGTTTGCCGGTCCGCGCTTTATGGTTCGGATTGCCAGCCTGGAGATGCACCCGATGGATGGCGCCAACCGTGTGCCGTTCACCAAAAACGAGGCGGGGATTGGGTACTGTAACATCACCAAATGCTGTACCGAAGTCTGCCCGGAAGACATCCATATTACGGACAACGCCATCATCCCAATGAAAGAACGGGTCGTTGACGAATTCTACGACCCTGTCCTGATGATCTGGCGCAAGATGACCGGCAAAAAATAGATTAAAAAAACCCTTCGTAAAGAAGGGTTTTTTTGTTTCTGTTGCACTGGATAAATATTAACCATTGTTACATATTCGCATTTAATAGCTTGTTAGAAGCAATCGCGACTTAAGCTTTGTATTTATTGAAGGGTTAATATTGAATAAGGGTTTTCGTAATGATTGATGGAACTCGTTTTGGAGCAGGAAAAATCTATCTTACTTTCAACTCAGACTGTCCTGAGGAAGAGGCTGCATTTGAAAGGACGTTAACGAAAGCCCAATACACCGATCCTGTTATCTCAGGTTTAGGAGAAGATAAAGTATCTATTAACTCCAAAGTTTCAAAAGGTTTAGTGCCTGGCTATTGGAATGGAGATTTTAAAGGATATTCGGTTAACCTTACGGGGACTTCAGCAAGGGAAGATTGGAATGTTTTAAAGGCCTTAAGTCAAATAGTCAAGGAATCTCCACTCGCACGCTTTATCGAAGTGTTGTATAGCCCCGATATGGCCAATACAATTGACGATATTGATACGAAAAATACCTAAATCCTCGTTCTGATATTAAGAGGTTTAGTAAATCCAAAGAGGCAGGCCGGTTTGCTCATCTTTATTTCCGCGGAACAGGGGCTCTGCGCCGGACAAGACCGTTAGCATAAACTCGCAGGCGAAGACCTTGGCGCTGCCCTTAATGAGATGGCCGCCAACGCAACCAAATTCGGTATTAGAGAGAGTGACATGGATATGGCCCACGGCCGTGTTCTCTTTCATGGAGATATTGCCGGTTCCGTTGAGAATCTCGTATTCGCCGGTAAAGCGCTTTGTCACATACTGGTGGTTATCCTGCTCGTAATAGGCCAGCGTCACGTCCGACAGGGCGCCCAGCAGGTTGACCCATGCCGTGGTGATTTCATTCTCCAGGCAAAAGGTTTCCAGCGTGTCCAGGATGTCCTTGCCATACTCGATGGTGCCCATGTAGACCGCTTTGGGCTGAAACGACTTGACGACTTTAATGCTCATCGCTGCAAATACCTCGGTTTGATTACATACCCGTTTTACCCATTTTTGGATAGAATGTTAGGAAACGCAATTCGGCTGGAGCTTTTGTTTTCATTCATTTTACGACAGCCCCCTTCTTAAAGATAAATACGCAGAGGAATCGTGAGCGCATGAGCATTGTAGTCCAAAAGTTCGGTGGAACCTCCGTTGGAGACGTGGAAAGAATCCGCCGGGTCGCAAGAATTATTGCCGATACCCATGATCAAGGGCATCAAGTGGCGGTCATCGTGTCGGCCATGGGCCATACCACGGATGAGCTGGTGAGCCTGGCGGGTGAGCTTGTTGAGACACCGGCAGGACGTGAGTTTGATGCGCTGCTAATTACCGGCGAAATGGTTTCGGCCTCGTTAATGGCGATGACCCTGAGCAGTATGGGCTATAAGGCGGTTAGCCTTAACGGGCAGCAAGCGGGCTTTTTGACGGAAGACCTGCATAACCGGGCCCGCATCCTGGAGATTGATACCGGGCGCGTGCAATATCACCTGAACAATGGAGAAATTGTGATTGTGACCGGCTTCCAGGGCATAAATAGCAAGGGCGACTTTACCACGTTGGGCCGGGGCGGTTCGGATACCTCCGCCGTGGCGTTGGCGGGTGCGTTAGGCGCGGAGCGCTGCGATATCTTTACCGACGTCAACGGCGTCTACTCGTCCGATCCGCGTGTGGTGCCGCAAGCGGTCAAGCTGGACGAAATTACCTATATCGAGATGCTGGAGCTGGCACGCGTGGGTGCGCAGGTGTTACACCCTCGTGCGGTGGAAACGGCCCGGCATGCCAATGTTCAGATCCGTGTGAGAAGCACCTTTTACACCGATGATATGGGGACAGTCGTGGTCGGCTCCATCGAGTCCGGTACGCGCCCGGTTTCCGGAATTGCTTCGGATGAGAACCAGGCCCGTGTGGCCATTACCGGCGTACCGGATCAGCCGGGCGTTGCGGCCAAGATTTTCGGGAGCCTGGCGAGCCGCAATATCAGCGTGGATATGATTATTCAATCGCTCAACAAGCAGGAAATCAATGACATTGCCTTCACTGTGAGCCTCAACGATCTGCAGGACGCCCTTGAAACCCTGGAGAAGGTGAAGACGGAAGTCAATGCCGAATCCGTTGTGTATGATACCGATGTGGCCAAGGTCAGCATCGTGGGTATCGGGATGATTGACCGGCCCGGGATTGCCGCCGATATGTTCGAGGCTTTATCCAAGGCGAAAATCAACATCAAGATGATTGCGACCAGTGAGATTAAAATCAGTTGCCTCATCCAGAAGGAACAAGCCAAGCAAGCCGTACAGGAAATCCACAAGGTCTTCTTCAAGGATGAGGACGGGCAATCCATCCCGCTGGTTGCCGACCAGAAAGTGGGCTATTAATCCTTCGGACTTGACCATTAGATCGAATTTTAGGCTTGCAGGGAAGCAAGGTCTTCCCTTCGTTGGTAAAAATCGTATAATTAAAACTGAAATTATACCCCTTCGATTGGCCGGACTTGAGCTTGCTCGTCCGGTTTCTTTTTTGGGTTGCCGCCGCTCCTGGCGTTCCTTCGATGCATCCCTGAGGCTCACGGCGAGTTCACCTGTGCAGTTGGCTGGTGTTCGCGAGGCAATGACTTTATGATAGAGGGAGCGATATGCGTCAGCATCCGTGGATTGGAGGAGATGATATGAATTTAGGGTATCTAATGGAGTATATTAACGCTTGATATACAAAAGCCTGATAAAGCCGCTCCTTTTTCAACTTGATCCGGAAGTGGCGCATCACGTTGTGTTCGATTTGACCGAACGAAGCCAATTTATGGCCGGATGGGTTGCCGGCTTCTACCCACAAACGCAGGATCCGCGGCTCCAGCAATCGTTTTGGGGATACGCATTCCAGAATCCCGTTGGCATCGCGGCTGGGTTCGACAAGAATTTGAGGATCACAGGCGCGTTACGCAAGCTGGGTTTCGGGTTTATGGAAGCCGGTTCCATTTCGGCGTTGCCATGGCCAGGGAATGCCAAGCCACGTCTGTTCCGCCTTCCCCAGGATCAAGCTATCATTAACCGGATGGGTTTGAATAACCTTGGCGTACAGGCCCTTCAGCCGCGCATTGCAAGCCTGCCTGCCGATTGGCCGGTCGGGATCAGCCTGGTTAAAACGCCGGATGCGCAATTGATGGGACAAGCCGGCCTGGATGAATTTATCGCGGCCTACCAGGCTGTAGCGGGCTATGGGGCCTACGTCTGCCTTAACATCAGTTGCCCGAATACGGAAGAGGGCAAGACCTTTGAGGATCCGGAAACCTTGGAAACGCTGTTATCTGCCATTCGGCAAGTGGGTTTGGCAGAAGCAACCAAGAAGGCTCGGCCATTATTGCTCAAGCTGTCGCCGGATTTAACGGGGAGCCAGCTTCAGGAGATCGTTGAGATTGGTTGCCGGTTTGAAGTTGCGGGATGGGTTGTCTCCAACACCACGTCGGGGCGTGAAGGGTTAAGAACACATGAAAAGGTGATTGAGGCTATCGGGCGTGGCGGGCTGAGCGGCCAACCGCTTCGACACAAGTCCACGCGCCTGTTGGGAGAGTTGTATTATCTGACACGGCATCAGCCGGACACGGTCTTAATCGGGGTTGGCGGCATCAACGATGCCGATTCCGCCTGGGAGAAGATTAGCCACGGGGCAAACCTGATACAGGTGTATACCGGGCTGATTTACGAAGGGCCAGGGCTTCTCAACCGCATCAACCAAGGTATTCTCGAGAAGCTGGATACGCATCAGCTTCCGCATATCCGGGATGCGGTCGGCTTGGCGTTTAGATGAAGTTTAGCAGGATTTGAAGCAAGGTGCCCCAACCGCCGACGCCAAAGCCGGAGTTCATCCGATAGCCTGTTCCATAACCATACCGCCCGTAAGGCCCTACTCCTACGCCAATCGGGGCGCGACGGTAAGCCTGCTCCATTTGGCCGGAACGCTGGGCGTTCGCGACGCTGACAATGCGGTAAAACCTATCGTCCGGAGACATCTCCGGCGCCGTGCTGTTGAAAAGCTTGGTTTCAATGCGGCTTAAACGGTTCTCAACGGTATCGCCGGTATAATTGCGCCCCAGGATGCGTTTCTCTACTTTGGGCAAGGCCTGGATCATATCCGCAGAAGCCGCTGCCGAGACAGAACCGGATGGGGCTGAAGCGGAGCTATAACTGTTGTCATTCGCCATAGCTTCTGATCCGCCGGAACCGGTATCGCCCAGTACCATCAACCGGAGCTGATCGGTTCTTTCCTGAAGGGATCCGGCTTGTGTGCTGCCGAGAACCCTATTTTCAATTCGGGCCAGGCGGCTCTCAATCGGTTCTGTGGGGTAGGTTTTGCTAAAAAGCCGTTGCTCCATCGCCAACACGGAGGGGTATTCCGACTCCGAGCCACTGACAGACGTTGTGTTAGGCGCAACGGGCTGATTGGGTTGATAGGTGACCACATCCGGTGCAGGTGTTTGCTGGTAGGAAGGTGGGGCGGATGGCGCTGGGCGCTGGGCAGTGGCCGGTGCCTGTTGCGGGAACTGAAAGAATTGGCCCAAATCCTGAAGCCGCTGTGCCTGGGGTTGATCGTTTTTAGAAGCGCCAAACACGGTCGATTCAATCCGCCCCAGCCGGGCGTCAACCGAATCGGCAGGATAAGTGCGGGTAAACAGCTGCTGTTCCATGCGGTTCAAGTCGCCGGATAGATCGGCCGCAAGCGCATGCGCGGAGAGCGCAAACACCACCCCGAGTGACAGGGTGAATAGGCGAACCTGCTTAACATAATGCTTCATATCGATATGGTGACCCCCGATTGGTGGCTTTTCTAAATAGTAACCGTATTTTAGACCAAATTACACCTGTTTTTAAAAATTTATAACATCCATGACGGTGGTTCTGTGGAAAAGTTCGGTTGTTTCAGTATATTGCCATGCTTTTTGCTAAACAATCACCTTCAAGGTATTGTGGTTTGGGCTGATTTTCAATTGCTGTCAATGCTGTTTTTGCCTGCAAAAAGTTGGTACGATTTGGGCATGATCGATTTATTGGAACAATCCCTTCGCGCAAAATACCTGGCTAACAAAAACCTGTTTGTGGTGTGTTACCTGGATGTAATTGAGGCAACCGCGGATGGGTTTAAGGCCCAAGTGGGCATTCGGGTGCCGGGAGATACAATTATTCCGGTTGGCACGCGTTTATACCTCCAGCCGGATGGCGGCAGGGTCAAAGTCTCTGCTTCAGGGGAATTCGAGCTTTATTACGTCATTGCCCAAGGGGTTGAAATCAGTGACCATCTGCCGGTGCAGGTTTGCTCCCCCATCTATCGCGAAGCAGGCACCAATCGCCGCCGCGTCGAACGCATTGAAACGGATTTTGACGTCACCGTTCAGGAAATCGGGGATGTGCCGTTCAAGGTTGTCGAAGGCTCTCACAAAGGATTAACGCTGGAATTCAAGGCCACCGGCCTCTTTGTCGGTGTGGTCTTGGGAAGTGAATATCATCTGAACCTAAATTATAAAGGGCAGGCGTTCACGCTCCCGGTTCAGGTCAACCATATCCATTACGATTGGCATTGCAACCAGCATCGCGTAGGGGTTAAAATCCTTCAACTGCATGCAGGCCAGGAAGCGATTTTAAGCAAGTTGCTGGAGCCTACAAAAAAATTAGACCTGAAACAGAAAGCGCTGGTGGACACGGACGAGGCCAGGATTCGCCCGGAGTAGCTGTCTCCTTTGGATCTTAAGACGGATATCAAGTTCCTGGCATTTTATGCCGATACTGTTATCCAAGGTGAGGAATTCCGATGTGCGCTTGAACAATGGCCCAAAAAATGCATTTAGTTTGCAAGAGCTTGTTATTGCAATATCGATAGCCGGCGTTGTGGCGTTATTTGCCATTCCTTTACTTTTCCATACCAGGGGAAAGCAGGAAACGCTCGCAAAGCATCAGTATGCGGCAGAGCAAGTGGTAAGCGCCATGCGCCATGCGGATACCGAAATTGGCTTGCTCCCTATGTCTTACGGGCCATCACAGGTTTTGGAAAAATTCTCAAACCAGGCCAAGCCTATCAATACTTCATCGAACACTATAGGGGTATGCCCGACAGGACAGGCCGATGGTGAGAAAACGTACCAACTGGTGGACGGCATTGTCATTACCAATGTCGCCCCCGCTTGGAAGGAAGATGCCTATGGGATTGCAAACAATGCCTTTGAAACCGGCGACATGGTTTGCCTGGCTTTAAAAGGCCAGCAGTCCAGCACCTGGGGCGATAGCGCGCATTGGGTTTATTTGCCTCGAACAAAGCAATATCAAGGAAAAAATTGGCAACTGGCCTCTGCTGCACCGCCAAGCGTTTCAGCTCCGTCAGCACCTGCGCCTGCCTCTTCTGCCCCCACTCCAACGGGAGGAAATCGAATCTCTTTATTATCGGTCAATAACGTAGACTACGGAGGTTATGACACTTATTTGTCCCGTTTAAACCACCACGTTGATGAATGGGGCGGTATGTGGGAACGTATACAGGATAATCTCAAAGGGTTTTTGGGCAGCAGTTTCAATGCGACGCTGGATCGAAACATTTCACAAAAAGCAAAGGAAATGCTGTTTTTTGATAGCTCAGGAAATGAGATAGCCAAAATTGACAGTATCGATTTCTTCAAGGGATTTACAATTAACGGCATTGCCTGGAGTTCTTATAAATCCACCCTGGCAACTCGATATGGCAACCATAGTGACTTTTATATGATGCAGCTCTATTCCGGCGATGTGTTAAGGGCCGGTGGTAATGCCATTGACCAGGACAACTGGATTTATAAGGATAGCGCCACTGGCAAAACCTACCAAATATCGGCAGGATTTTTCTCTCCGGTTAAATTGGGTTTGTTTGGCCAAAATGCCGCGCTTAATTCCGACCATCACTTTAAAGTCGCCCTGGAAGGATTTAACTCCGATGTTGCATCGCTTAATCTTTCCACCCCTGTTGAGGACAACCGGACAATTGCCCTTGGTGGCCTGAATACCGGAGAGGCCTGGCTGGTTGCCGACCGCGAAGGCAATGGGTTAATGCGGGATGGGGTGCTAGATGGCACAGATCTTTTTGGCGACCACCAAGGCCGGTTTCAGACTGGGTACGACGATCTGGCGCAGCGTTATGCAGCGTTTATCCAGTTGGATGAAGATGGGAAGCGTTATATTTCACTGCATATCCCCAGCCCAGTTCAGGAAGAAATGTATCAATCCCTGCGCAAAAAAGGAGTTACAGTGGCGCACCCCTCCCTGGAGCTGAAATTAATGACGCGTGATGGGCACGTTTACCCTGCATATCAATATTTAACGCGTATTTATGTTGATTATGACCATGTGTTTGAGCAGGACGCCCAGCAGTATAACCAAATCCGCCAAAGGGCAGCAGTCTGGTATCGCAATGGCCAAAAAGCCAGCAGCGCCGATCAATGGTTTAAAGTGTTGGATTAACTTTTTCTGCGACTGAAAAGATTGTTGGTTATACCTAAAAACCCCAGCTCGTTAAGCCGGGGTTTTGAATCCTGTTTGACTTTGCAATTAACCCATTGAGAAACCTTGGTTAAAGTTGAACCGGTTGTAGAATGGGTTGGAATAGTTCACGATCATCCCGGGGTTGATGGGGTTGCGCACCATGGCCCAGGACATCCCCGTGGCTTGCGTTCCAAATATACCGGCGTTGGCGTGGCCGCCAGCCCAACCGATACCGGTTTCAAAAATACCAAGTGGGCTCCGCATCACGGTTCCACCGCCCCACATTTGCCGTGGAATGGCGGCATTACCGCCCTGAAGGAACAACTTGGCAATGCCATCGGAGAAGGAGTTGAATCCGGTCATCCCGTTACCGCCAAATTGCCCGAAGCTCTGGCCGAAACCGGGAACCGTATTGCCGGGGAATTGCCCGAAACCTGTACCGCCAAACTGGCCGCCATTAAGGCCACCTAGCTGGCTGCCTGCGAACGGGAAACCATTGCTGCCAACGAACTGGTTGCCCCCTGTAAAAGGCACGCCGTTGCCACCAATAAACGGTGAGCCGCCGGTTCCGCCAAGGAACGGGTTGCCCCCCAACATGGGGTTGTTGCCAATCATACCGTTACCACCCAACATCTGATTACCACCTAAGAAAGGATTTCCGGCGCCGAGAAAACCGCCGAAATTACCGGGCTGGCTGCCACCCGGCCCGCCAAAGCCAAAAGACCCATCCGGGAACATGGACTGCGGGAGCCCAAGCCCAGAGAAGGGGCTCATTGGGTTTTGGAAGCCACCAAACGCACCTGTTGCCATAACTAGCCCATTGTTCAGGTCAATCGGCGTTCCAATCAACGGGCTAAATGGGTTGTTCTGTCCGAACGCGCCCATGGTATTGCCGTTAAGGAACTCGCTGACCGTTGCAAAGGGAGATGTTAAACCGAGACTGTTTGACGTATTGGCCGGGGTTGCCCCAAAGCCGGGCGCCCAAGGCACCGAGCTGGAAACACCAAACGGCCCGACCTGGGATGTTCCCATGCCGTTAATCGTAGATTGTGATACGCCAAAGGGCCCAGTAAAACTTGTGCTAGCTTGCGCTTGCGGCATGCCAGGGAAAAAGCCGGGAGTAAAGGCATTTTGGTTTCCAAAAAACCCCCCTGGTATACTTGTAACCATTATAAAACTCCGTACTCTGTATTTCCTGTTATTAATATAAAAACAAATGAAAAAGCGTTATTGCTTTAATTTTTTCTAAAGGGGTAATAAGTTTAACTTTCTCAAGATAGGATATACTTTTTATAAAGCTAATATATTATAAAATCCCGGGAATATTTCC
>CALAJO010000036.1 GCA_937922745.1 uncultured cyanobacterium | reverse complement strand
AGGGTGCAGGGAGGGAACGGCCCTGCGCAACCAGTTAGCACCGCAAACAGATCCATTCTCCACGAAACAGTTACAAAATGTTAGGAACCCTGCTCCCATCTCCCTCTTTATGTTATGAGAAGACAGACCCATACACATTACAATGCCAATGTGTCATTCTCCTGGTGATGTTTTGATGAGGTGCTACGCGGATGGTGCAGCAAATCCTTCAAACTTGTGTCGGCTCCACCCTACAGGAAATCTGGGAGGAGGCCAGTGTTTGCACGCGTTGCGAGCTGCATCGCACCCGCACTAAGGTGGTGTTTGGCTCCGGCAATCCGCAGGCCAAAATCATGTTTATCGGCGAAGGGCCTGGACAGAATGAGGATGAGACGGGCTTGCCGTTTGTCGGCCGGGCCGGGCAACTGCTTACCAAAATCATCGAGTCCGTCGGATTCAGCAGGGAAAAGGATACGTACATTGCCAACGTCGTCAAGTGCCGCCCGCCCGGCAACCGCGTGCCCACGGATACCGAGATGGCCACCTGCGTGCCTTACCTGCGTGGGCAAATCCAGAACATCGAACCTAAGATTATTGTGCTGGTGGGCGCAACAGCCCTCAAGGGCGTCCTCGACATCAAGAGCCCCATCACCAAAATCCGCGGGCAATGGCTGGAAACCCCGTTTAACAACGCGAAAGCCATGGCCATTTTCCATCCATCCTATCTGCTCCGAAATCCTTCCAGCGAGAAGGGTACGCCGAAATGGCTCACCTGGAACGATCTCCTGGAAATTAAACGTGTTTATGACGAATTAATGAGTTCACCTTAGATCATGCGAATCCATGCAACTCCCTTTCTAGGGCAACAGAAGCTTGCAGGCAGGCAGAAAGCCGGGAGTACATACTCACGACCAGCTTACACGACGGCTACCGATACGGTGCATTTTTCAGGCAAAAAATCGCAAAATCCGGAAGAGATCCTGCTGCAACAAACGCTTACCCAGGTTAAAAAACAACTTCCCTGGACTGCTATTGATAAGGCAGAAATAGCCAGGGTGCCTAAAACACTCCACGATTATCGAATTACCTTGAAGAACGGGCAAAGCTGGATTGCAAAACTTCAGGATACCGATGGCTTGATCCATTACGCGATTGCCTTGGAGTTCCCTGGTGAGGACGGCCTTTACTATGAATTGTCGTATAAAGAAGAATGGGACGAAGGCGAAGGCCAGGATAAAAGCGGCATGGCTGGCGTGGACATTGACGAGCCATACGAGCCCTCATTTTTATTGCCGGATGAAGAGGATGAAGAGGATGATTCTGAAAAAGCCTCTGAAGGGACGTCATTTATTACAGTAGCAGGGCGCACCCAAGACGGCGAACCCTTTAAAGTGGATAACGCGGCCCGCTTCGAACGGTTTCTTCCTCAAAGTCCCGGAAGTCGCTTTTATACTTTATCAGACAAGACGTACAAGTTTTTCGAACGATTACATGGGTTTGTCCGCAACAAGATGGGTGAACCGTATGACGATGAACTTCCACCGGCCCCGGCGGCGCAATCGATCCAGGATGCAGCCCCCTCACAACCAGGGGAAGTTGGTGGAGAGGATGAGGGCGACAGGGGCGATAACTATTTTAGGAACTTGATCAATTCGTTTGATAAAGAATAACCTGGGCGGGATAAAGGTTGGAAGAAGCGCTATATCATGTTTTGAGGCGGACTGAGCCAAAAATTAATTTTTTTGTAAATCACCTCTTAACAATTCATGCAACCCCTGATATAATGAAATCCAACTCAACAATTTTTCCTTAAGAGCGATAGAAGTAACCTGTTCCGAGTGGGATGGAGAGGAGTTTAGAGTCATGGGTGCATTAGCAGATCCCTTTGATTCGGATGTTGTTATTGGTACATTCAAGCGCTGGAGCGCTTCTGCCGTAGAGTGCTACGTGCGGCAAGCCAACTGCGATGGGTGCTACTACAGAAACTTTTTCAACGACCGGCCCTACGGCTGCAAGATGTATCTGGCAGTGGATCAGCTGCTGGAAACGCTTGGCGAGCCCAGCAAAAACATGCTGTCCAAGTACGGCTAAATCGCAACCAAACCCTACAACCCGTTGCCGTTTGATTGGCGGGATGCTTTCTGATAAAACCAGTAAAAGTCGGTTTATCGGAAAGGCATTTTATGGCAGTTGATGGTAACAGCGTGGTTCGTGTCGGGGTATGCGGGGCATCAGGCCGCATGGGCAAGGAGGTCGTCAAAACCATTCTGGCGGAAGACGGGCTGGAACTGGTCATGGCGGTGGACACCCACAATGCCGGGATGGATGCCGCCTTGAACGCCGGGCTGGCCGAACCGTGCCAGGTGAGTGTGGAAGCCGACTTGCAAACGGCGTTACAAAACAAACGGCCGGATGTGGTGGTGGACTTTACAGCGCCTTCCGCCGTTTTGGGTAACGCCCTTGCCGTCATTCGCAGCGGCGCGCGCAGCGTGATTGGCACAACCGGGCTTTCCGCAGAAGGGATGTCCCAGTTGGAGCAGGCCGTGGCGCAACATAAAACAGCCGCGCTGATTGCTCCCAACTTTGCCATTGGCGCGGTTTTGCTAATGCGCTTTGCCCAGGAAGCCAGCCGCTATTTCGACCATGCCGAAATTATCGAGCTGCACCATAACCAAAAGCTGGATGCCCCGAGTGGAACAGCCCTGCGCACCGCGGAACTGATGGCGGAAGCCCAACCCAAATTCGGGAAAACCAATGTTGCTTCGGACAAGGAGAAGGAAATTCTGGCCGGGAGCCGTGGCGGCACGACTGAAAGCAACCTGCATATCCACAGCGTGCGCTTGCCGGGCTTGGTTGCGCACCAGGAAGTCATATTCGGCGGGCTGGGGCAAACGCTCACCATTCGCCACGATAGCTTGGATCGCACCTCGTTTATGCCCGGCGTCGCCCTCGCCGTCCGCAACATCATCCACGCCCAGGGCCTCATCTACGGCCTGGAAAACTTAATGTAACCGGGAATGAATAAGGGAGGGTGCAGGGAGGGAACGGCCCTGCTCCAGCCAGCAAGCTTGGTTGTTCATGTCACTTCTTCCCAAATACATATTTCTCAACCCACTCTCAAAGTTTCTGCAAATCCGCCGATACGCTTTTCACTTTAAAAAACAAAAGCAAGGTCAGATTAATGTCGAAAAAGTGGAAGATTATCCTGGGAATTACGGCCGGGTTTATGCTGCTGTGCGTGGTCGTTATCGGCGCGTTGGTCTTTGGTGGAATCCAGGTCTATAACAGCATGAAAGCGGTGGCGCAAGAAGTGTATGGCGGCCCTATGGACACGGTTATCCCCCTGGTCGGGATGAAAACCGGCGACAACAAGATGGCTGTCTTTATGAACCCGAAAACCGGCACGGCTGTGGTGATTGTCCAGGCCCCGAAGGGGTTGGAAGAAGCCCCTCTCTCCGAGCCGGACGTGGAGAAGGCGCTGTCGGACTTCCGGCAACGCACGGATCTGGGCAGCGTCCTGGACGATCTGGGACATGGCAGCAAAAGTGAGCTGACCCTTGGCGGCGAAACCATCCATACCATGGTTTATAATACGGAGGGCGATGTGAAACAGGCTGGCCTGCTGAACCTGGATAACGCACAGATGCTGTTTATCGCGAACGGCAACACTCCTGATCAGTTAAGCGAAGGAACAGCCTCGTTTTTAAGCCAAATGCCGGCATTAAAGCGCGATAGCCGCCTGAAGCTGGACACGCAAAAGGAAACGGTGATGAATCCGACTCCCTGACAACCGATTTCAAATTTGATTTTCCTGATACAATTTCTTTTACGAGCCTAACAGTGGATGAAGGAAGAGATATGCCTGTTGTTAACCAATTTACCGTTGAGCAAGTCTCTACGCCGGAAGCAAGGGAAGAGGCCTTGCAGATTCGGTTCGACGTGTTCATCAAGGAGCAGCGCGTTGGGCCGGATGTCGAATCCGATGAATATGACTTGATTGACCCGCATTGGCTGGTTCGCAACGAAGCCGGCGCCGCCATTGCAACCGCACGTGTCACCGATAAGGGAAACGGCTTGGGCAAACTGGAGCGTGTCGCCGTGTGCGAGGACTACCGCAAGCAAGGGGTCGGCCGCATTTTGATCCAGGCCATTGAGCGGGACGCCTTAAAAATGGGCTTCAGCCAGTTTATTGTCCACGCCCAGACCCATTGCATCCAGTTTTACGAAAAGCTGGGCTACCACGTGGTGGATGAAACCGTCTTTCTGGAAGACAACATTCCGCACGTGCTGATGGGTCACGCCCTGGCCTAGTTCTTTTTGGCCTCCGGCAACGGGCGGCTGTTGTTGTCCTCGATAATCTTTTTCAGCAAGGCCCGATCCGTCGGGGTGATGATGGCCGGTTCATCCGATCCGTGCGGGACAATCGCCGCCTCTACGGACTTGTGGGATGCGAAGACTTCCGGGCGCACACCGGCAACCAGTTGCTGGGCCAGTTTGGAAGACGCTGTTTTGAAATTGTAGGCGCTGGTGCTGTCATCGTATACCGAGCGCGAGAAATGCCCTAATTGGCTCATTTTAACGCGGGATGATGCGGCCTGCTGCCAGATGAGCGGCATGCCGTCTGCGGTGCTATAGATATCCACGCGGCCCTTGATAAAGTAATTGGGTTCCTTCGGGGCGCGATCATACAGCGTGGTGAGCGCGGATTCCATCATGGTGGGGCGTGTAAGGGCGTTGCTATCAAAGTCGGCATGGGCAAACACCACCCATTCCACTTGCTGGCGCTTGTTGCTGAGCTTTTCAACCAGGTAAAGCACATCCTTTTCGTTTGGCTGGCCCGCTTCACGGTAATCCCGCACGATGCGCTGGTATAAACCGTCCAGCCCTTTTTCCTTGGCTTCGTCGTAGGCATACAGCGGGTTCAGTACGGCATTGGGCTGGCCACCCTGGCGCATTTTATCGGTAAGGATGTTGGCCACCGCCGTGGAAAACATGACGGAGACATCGGAAAACGCCTTGTTGTTGCCGTAATCCATCACCGGGATAATGACGAACGTCGGCGCGGGCTGCATTGCGGCCGGTACACCCATCCCGGGGGACAAGGATACCGGGGTAATCCCGGAATGGAGGGCCTTGATATCGTCCACGGCCAATTCTCCGGTGGGAGCCACGGGTTGGGCAGGCGACTCATTCAGCTGATCTTTCAGGATGCCGTTAACCGGGGTTAAGGTATACGGGTTCTCACGGACGGACAAATCCACCGACCAGGCAAAAGACGGGTAAACACTGATTGCCAATAACGTCACAAACACGGTAACGCTGATTAAGACGCTCCATCGCTCTTTCATATCAATCCCTCACTAACAACCTAAACAATGCTGCACATACCCTGATTATCCGAATTTGCGTTTTCTCACGCATCCCCAAAAGAAGGGAGTTTTCCCTGTCTAATTTGTGACGCTTGTCACGGATGGCTTTTCTTCCGTAGTTGGCCGGATGCCTTGAAGTTTCTCGATGACGTGCTTACAGCATTTGAAGCGGTCCAGGCAAGGTTCACCACGCTTTCAACAAGTCGTTTTTCAGCACGTCAGAATAACGGCCTGTACGGGTTCATTTTCGTCACAGCTTGCGCAATCATTATCGCCGTATTGATCCCGATCGCAGATACAGTGGGGGCCTAAGTCGGGATCGTCCCCAATGTTAAAGTGAACCGGTGTGTGGAGGATGGATTGAATCGAACCGATGCCATAATCCGGGAAACTGAGACAGACTTCTTCTTCTGGATCAAACCGGGTCGACAACACTTCGATCAAATGTTTTACTTTCATCTGCTCCTCCAATGGCCGTTTCATTCAGGCATTCAATCCATTATGCAAAAAGGCGTCCGGCTCATGCAATGCCTCATTCCCGTCAAGCCGACAGACGCTTAAAACATAACGAACCCTCCTATAAAAGGAGGACATTTGGATTTCCCCTTTCCCAATTGCTACAGCTTCAGTAAAATAAAGCTATGGAGAGAATCGGGTACACAATCGCATTATCCCTTACCTTGGCCCTTTCGATTGAAGGGTTCGCCGGGGCAGCCCAACTGGATGGGGTGCAAATTAAGCCTGGCGCGGAGAATGTCCAGATCATCCTGGACACGGACAAGGATCAGAACTACCGGATTGAGCGGCAGGGTAACGCCGAAGAGGTGATCATCCTTCCCAAGGCCAAGCTCCCGGCTGCCTTCCAGGATACCGGGCTTCCGCCTGTAACGCACCGTGAGAGCGGCGTCACCGCCAACATCGAGCAAACGGCCGAAGGCGTGAGAATCCGCGTTAAAGGCGATGCCGTGACCCCGCCCGCCTACGAAGTGAAGTTTAAACAGGCCCAGGCCAACCAGCCGCCGCTGCCACAATCGCCCCTTGCCTTGATGAAACCGGAAAAGCAGGAGATTAACGACCTGTTTTCCCAGCTCCAAAAGGCCATTCCGCAAAAGGCGTGGCAACCCGCCCCATCCCAGAAAAAGGTGGCTGCCAAGCCCAAGGCTGCGCCTCAACGCCGTACTGCGGCAGCGGTCAAGCCGGCGGCCCGTCCGGTGGCCTACCAACCTCGGGTGCAGCAGGCTGTTGCCGTAGAGCGTCCGGCCGCTGAACCGGCTATCAAAGCGGCAACGCCACCTGCTCCGATAGAAAACCTTGAGCCCAAGACCGATAGCGTTCCGGCAGAAGCCCCAGCCAAGCCGGAAGCCATTGCAGCGGCTCAACCCAAAGTGAAAAAGACGGATGGCGTCAACTTTCAGGCCTATTCCGAAGAGGCGCCTGCTCCAAGCTATGGGCAGACCCAACGGTTTAAAAACCCGGCCTTTTCCGGACGCGCCGCGTCCACCGGATCCTTCGAAAGCCGTTTTGGTCGCTCCGTCCTTCAGTGGGTTTTCGTGTCCGCAGCCCTGCTGGGTGGCCTGATTCTCCTGGCCGTTGGCCTTGCGGTGATGAGCAGGAAGCGGATGGGGAAGAAGCTTCCCAACAACATTGATGCCGCTATGCCGGCCCCTGAATACTTCGAGGAGGCCAACCTGCTTCCCAAAGCGCCACAGCCCCGTAAGTCCAAAGCGCTGAATGCGATTTTGCCGGTTGCCAAACCGGCAGCCAAAGCCCCGGAAGCATCCCCGCCTGACACGGCAGTGCCGCCTATCGAGCAGAAGGAACAGCCTGCAACGCCCAAGCGCTCTTTCGCAGAGCATATTGCGCCGCAAGCTGTCGCGCCCAAACAAACGCTGCCTGCCAAACCGCCCCAAACCGTGAGGCCTCAGCCCCAAACGGCGGCCACGCCGGCCAACGTGCAGCCGCAACAGCCCCAGGCACCTATTCGTCAGCAGCCGATGCAAACTCCGATGATGCCTGCGAAAGTTGAGCGGACAAAACCCATTGCCGAGCCGCAACAACCCAGTCGACCCGCAGCCACAACCAGCGGTAGGCCCAATGTGCTGGCTCAACCACCCGCCTCCATTTCCCAAGCGGTAAAAAGCAGCCTGGGCAGCCAAGCCAACCCTTATGTCAAACCGCCGTTTAAAATCAACCCGCCCAAATCCCGCCGAAGCCAAGGCAGCACTGGCCCACAGCCCAATGTTACCACCAGCCCCGCCCAGGGATTCCCGCGTCACAACCTTTCTTAACCACATCCGTTTATGCCTATCTTCTCCTCAGCGTTTGAGGATACAATAGGGTGTTATGAAAGCGCTGATTATCATCAACGATCTCGCCGGTGGACATTCCGGCACGTCCGTCGAGCAACTCATCCGGCAGGAATTGCAGGAGTATCCGCACGCCATCCGCTCCAACGTGATCCTTGAAGTGACGGATTCGTTTGAGCATATGCAGACGTTGATCAAGACGCATCAGCCGGAGATTGACCGGGTAATTGCCGCAGGCGGCGACGGGACGATTATCAGCATTATTTCCATGATTATGGGCTACCCCAACTTGAAGCTGGGCATTATTCCGCTGGGAACCGGAAACCGGCTGGCCTCCAACCTGGAGATTCCGGGGAATATTAAAGGGGCGCTGCATACCGCCCTCACCGGGGAACCCCATTTTATCGACGTGGGCCGGATTAACGACCGTTATTTTGCGCTAATGGCCGGTGCCGGACTGGATGCGGAAATTATGGCAGAGGTGCAGCCGCTGGAGAAGAAGGCGTTGGGTATTTTTGCGTATTTCTGGCGCGGGGTTTGTCATGCCTTCCAGGCGCGGTTTGCCGTGTTCGAAATTGAGGCGGACGGCAAAATCATCCGTTCCCGGGGGATTGGTGTGGTGGTTGCCAATGCGGGCAACCTGCTGGGACAATACTTTACCCTGACGCCGGGGGCCAAGCCGGATGATGGCCTGTTCGACATCTGCATCCTGGGCTCCCGCAGCCGCACCGATTACTGGACTAACCTTATCCACATTCTATCTCAGCAGTACCGGGGAGAGGAGTATAAGGGTATCCGGCATTTGCGGGCCAAACATATCGTTATTCGCAGCCGACCGCTGGTTAAAGCCCAGGCCGATGGCGACGTTATCGGGACAACGCCGATAACGATCGAGGCCCTGCCCCGTGCCGTGGCCATTTTGGTGCCGCACTACAAAGTCGAGTCGAACCCCATTTCCAACACCCTACAATCTATCACCGATCACCTCCGGCTGATGATGCGGGATCTGCTGAAATAGCCTGCCAAAGAAAAAGACAGCCCTGCTAAGGACTGTCTGTTATGTTGCACTCGATAAATCAGGAGTTGCAGAGAAAGCCTAGATGCGATTGCCCTGAATCTCCGGCTTGCAGGTTGTCGCAAGGATAATCCCGAAAACCACGTAGGCCGCCAGCGTCATAATGAGTTGCACATCCAGGGCCATGGCGGGCTGGGTGTACTGGTTGGCCGCCCCAAATATACCGTCCAACACGGTAATGACGGTTGGCAGAACGGTGACGGAAAACGCACCCACAATCAACCCGAAAACGGCGCCCTTGATTATGGTGGTGCCGGGCAACATGGGGTAGGCCACGCCAAACACGGCCGCCCAGACTATACTGATTAACGCCAGAAAGGACACGCCAGCCGTATGCGGGGAATTACTGCTAAACGCCGTGCCCACTTCCTTGGCAATGTCGATGGCGTTCATTCCCAGGATGGGGGGCACGAACAGCATAAACAAAATGACGGCCGCGCTGGCCATGATGCCGGCAATCATAATCGAACCCAGTTTCATATTTTGCATCGTTCACTCACTCCACGTTCACTCTTTGCACTTAAATAAACAACTTTTATAACCTTTTGATATTGTACAAGCGGGCTCAAAAATGGGGAAGGTGGAAATGGAAAAGGAAGGAGGGTTTCCTATCGGAATAGCCTGGATATTGTTTGAATCTCAGAAAATAAACGAACGAACCCATTTGGGTTCGTTCGAAACGGATAGATGCAAGTAGATGTTTGAGGCCAAGAGCCGCTTCCAATAGCCGATCATTAAACGTCAGCGTGAGGATTGTAATTCGGGGTACCGCTCCATCAAAAGGGCGTGCGGCAACATGTCATTCACTTCAAAATCAAGTTCATCCAACGCCTTGAGAGCGTCGTCCAACTGCTCGTTGGATGCTTTTTGGGTCTGGCTTGCAAATCCTCTGTGCAAGTCGCGACTCCGATAATCCGTCCAGTATTGGGCGGCAAAAGTGTACATGTTGCGACGTGTCGAATCACCGGCTGTTTGTGCTGCCAATCTATTATAGCGTTTAATCTCGCCATCGATTTCTTTATAAACACCCGCTATCTTGACAACCCTCTCACTCGAAACGTCAGGATTTCCAGGCCGATCTTCTCGTACAAACTTGTCGGCGCCAGTTTGCTGTAATTGCTCCCACTTTGCTTTGTATTGTGGGCTTAGCTTTCCAAAGCGCGTTTGTGCCTGGTAGTTAGACGATATAACCCGATTTATCATGGTGTCCACCTCATTATCATTCAGGAACCCTTCCTTATAAAACAAAATCGGTTTAAAAATTTCCTATTCAGGTTTCTCTTTTAAAGCCAGTTGGCCACCCAGGAATATGGCATTGATGGGCCCTAAATGAATTTCTTCGGGATGTTCAACCAGTTTTTCGATAAGAAATTTGACCTTGCCGGCAGACAGCGCCGTTGCTTTAAACATCCACGCAGCAATTATTGGGATTTCCAAAGGCTTAATATCTTTAACGTCAGTGATTTTTCCAATCCGAATCGCGTCGGTGACATAGCTGTCCACGCCCTCAAAAGGCTCTGGCTCAGCAGGGTTTTCGTTAACCAGAGGTCTGATAAAACGCTCGCTTTTTGCATCTAATTTACCGAAACGGCCATGGTTTATAGCCTGTACCGGATTTGCCAATGTGATTTTAGAAATCATGGGTCAGTCTTTCATTTTACAAACAGGATGTGAGTTATTAAATCGTAAAAAATTTAAATTGCAATCTTAAAGAATGCCTTCACTACGAAGTTGTTTGCCGGTTTCTTCAATTAAATGATGCTCGTCCTGTAATATCCGCTCGTGAATGAGCTTGCGGCCGGATTGTACCTCGGCCATAAAAGCATCGGCAAATTGGCCGGATTGGATATTGGCCAGCACCTGTCGCATGGATTCCTTCACATGGCTGTCGATGACCTTTTCGCCGGAGACGAGATCGCCATAAAGGGCTGTGGAGCTGATTTTACTGCGCATAAAGTTAATGCCGCCCTCCTGGAGCAGATCGGCAATGAGCTTTACTTCGTACAAGCATTCAAAATAGGCCACTTCCGGGGCAAAGCCTGCTTCCACCAGCACCTCAAAGGCGGTTCTGATCATCTGTGTCAGGCCGCCGCAGAGGACAGCCTGCTCGCTGAACAGGTCAGAGTAGGTTTCCTGCTGGAAAGTGGTTTTCAAAATACCGGTTCTGCCGCAACCAATGGCCTTGCCGTACGCCAGCGCCACATCCAGCGTATCCCCGGATGAATCCTGATGAATCGCAACGAGCCCCGGGACGCCGGAGCCTTCCACGTAGCGGTTGCGCACGCCACGGCCCTGCGCCTTGGGCGCCAGCAGGAAGACATTGACCGACGGATCCGGTTTGACCCATCCTGCCGTGATGGCCATGCCATGGCTAAAGCCCAGATAACGGCCCGGCCTTAAATTGGGTTCCACGCATTCCGCATAGGTCTGGCCCATGGTTTCATCCGGCAGCATCATCATAATCACATCGCTCTTTGCCACAGCCTGTGGGATTGGGAGCGCTCTCAGGCTATCGGACTCAATCTGACCCTGCTTGCCGGAGGTTTGCCGAATGCCGACAACGACATCGATTCCCGAGTCCCTGAGGTTCAGCGCCTGCGGACGCCCTTGGTTGCCATAGCCGATTATGGCCACGGTTTTAGTTTTCAGCGAGTCGAGTGAAATCCCGGAGTCCTTGTAAACGTCCATAAGCCCTCTCTTGGTATCCAGATAAGAAGCGCGCCCATGACTGCGGTTTTAGACAAATGGGCCGGCTCTCATTATAATAGGGGGGCTAGTGGCATTAAAGGATGAATTGCTGTGGAAGAGGCGACACAAACCCCCCTAAAGACAAACGAACACGCAGAAGGCCAATCGGCTTCCAGAATACGGGAAACACGGATTCAGAAACTCAATGCCCTGAAAGAACTCAACATCGAGCCCTACCCCTATAAGTTCGAAAAAACCGCGGATAACCAGACGCTACAGGAACGTTACCAGGAGTTGCCTGCCGGGGAAGAAACCACGGATGTGGTTCGCGTTGCCGGGCGCATTATGGCGATGCGCAACAACGGCTTGTTCATCGATTTGCAGGACACCACCGGGAAGATTCAGGTTTTTTGCCACAAGGAAAACCTGAATGAAGAGTATCTAAAACTGCTTAAGCTGTTTGATATTGGCGACATGATCGGCGCAACCGGTACCATTCGTCGCACGCCGCGCGGGGAACTCTCCGTGAAGTCAACGGCCATCGAGATGCTGTCCAAGTCGCTGCTGCCGCTGCCTGAAAAATTCCATGGCCTTACGGACAAGGAAATTCGCTACCGCCAGCGTTATTTAGACTTGATTATGAACGAGGACACGCGCAAGACCCTGCGCAATCGCAGCTTGATCGTGTCCGCCATCCGAAAGTACTTCCTGGATAAAGGCTTTTTGGAAGTGGAAACGCCGATGCTGCAAACCATTGCCGGTGGCGCGGCGGCCCGGCCGTTTATTACCCACCATAATGCCCTGGATCTGGAAATGTATATGCGCATCGCGCCGGAACTCTATCTGAAGCGCCTGATCGTTGGCGGCCTTTCCGAAAAGGTGTTTGAGCTGAACCGAAACTTTCGCAACGAAGGGATTTCCTTTAAGCACAACCCGGAGTTTACCATGCTGGAAGCGTACCAGGCTTATGCCGATTACCACGACATGATGGACCTGGTGGAGGATCTCATCAGCACGGTGGCGCAGGATGTTTTAGGGACGCAGCAGATTACCTACCAGGGGCAAGAACTCAACTTGGCCCGCCCGTGGAAACGGTTAACGATGATTGATGCCGTTCGGCAGGAAGCCGGCCTGGACTTTGACGCTATAGAATCCAACAAGCAGGCGTTTGAAGCGGCCAAGAACATCGGCCTGGAACCGGAGGCGGCCTGGGGATGGGGCAAAATCCTGGAATATGTTTTCGAGGAGCGCGTGGAGCCCAAGATGATCCAGCCCGTGCATATCATCGATTATCCCAAGGAAACCTCCCCGCTGGCGAAAGTACACCGCAACGACCCGCGCCTGGTGGAGCGCTTCGAAACCCGCATCTACGGCTGGGAAGTTTCCAACGCCTTCTCCGAGTTGAGCAACCCCTTGGATCAGCGGGCCCGCTTTGAGGCGCAACTGGAAGCCCGCGAAGCCGGGGATGACGAAGCCCACCAGTTGGACGAAGATTATGTCCACGCCCTGGAGTACGGCATGCCTCCGACGGGTGGCCTGGGCATCGGGATCGATCGCCTGATTATGCTGCTGACGGATTCGCCCAGCATCCGCGATGTGATCGCCTTCCCCACGATGCGTCCTCGGTAAACCGGGCGTTTTGCAAACCCGGCTCCGCGCATACAATCTATAACCAAAGGCTCGCTTAAGAGAGGATATGTCATGACCCAAAGCCGCTCCCAAACCTTAACTGCCATTAGCTTATGCCTGATGGGTTTTGCCTTTGTTATCCTGGCTGCCTGCAATCAAACCCGAAGCCAAATTGGCTACGTGGAAGTCCAAACGGTGTTCGAGCAATCCAACCGCGGCAAGGAGCAGATTGCCAACTTTAAGAAGGATCTGGTCGGGCGCTCGGATGAAATCAAGGAATTGAAGGCCCAAGGCGAGGCGTTGCAGGCAGAAATCCAGAAGCTGGCCGCCAGTGGCAACCGCGCCGCCGCCGAGCAAAAGTTGCCCGCGCTGCAACAAATCCAGCAGAAGTTTCTCGCGGCCCAGCAGGATGTGCGTGCCGCCATGATGAAGGAGCAGTCTGAAGTGGACAAGTCCTTTATGGATCAGCTGCGCGCGGTAATGGACGAAGTGCGCAAGGAGGAAGGGCTTGCGGCCATCCAGGCCTACGATAAAAATAAGACCCTCTCCTTCGATCCCAAGCTGGATATGACGCAAAAGGCCCTGGCCCGCTACAACCAGAAATACCCTTCGGAAGCCAGCAAGGATAAAACGCCCAAGCAGCCTGTAAATTAAGCGCGGCCTGCGCGGAGCTTTCCCTATCGAGAGGATGCGCATCGAGTGCTTATTGCGCCAAGGAGCATTAGCCTGCATTACGCGCCTTTCATCGCAAGCAATGATTCCTCTTAGCGAGAGGCGCTTTTCCTGTCGGCATCCATGCCGGGGGAGCCATGGGGGTTGGGCTCTCGCTGTGACCGTTAGGACATTGGGGCCGGATATCCGCCCGTTTCAAATTCTAAGGGTTTTGTTAAAGTTTGATGCCCAAGTATCTCTTCCAGGCATTTTTAACATATTACTCGTTTTTATTTAGTAAGAAATATTTTTTGATGTTGAGAGAACAGAATCTGTAGACTGAGACTACAGACTTGGTAGGAGAGAAGCGTATGATGATGAATCCCATGACAAACGGGTGGAACGGGGGGATGCAGACGCAGTTTATCAACAATATGACCGTGACCCAGTACAACGGGAACTTTACCAACGGCTTTACCCGCTTGAATTTGAAAATTAACAACACCAGCCCCGGCATGGCCAATAATCCCAACTTTCAGACCGGGCAGTATTCCAATTTCTTTTTAATGCCCATGCTGGAGCAGATGGGCTCCATGGGGATGTTGGAACTGCCTGCGGCCTTCAGCAATATGCATCCCGGGGGCAGGGCAATGCCGCCCGAGTGGGCTATGCAGGCAGTTACTGCCCAGCAGCAAGGCATGCAACCTAGCGTAATGAACGCAACCCAGGCTTTTTCCCAACCCATCAGCCAGGCAGACCTGTTTAACATGACCTTTACCGGCCGCCCCATGGCCCAGCCGCCGCAAATGATGATGGCAAGTAATCCCATGGCGAGCGCTGGCATGCCCCCGCTGGCGTTTGGGAATTCCATGGCCGCCGGCATCCCGCCGCTTGCGCTGGGACAAATGCCCACCAGCGTTACCGGCAGCAGTATGAACCTGATGCCCACGTCATTTCAAAATATTTTTGTGGCCCAGCCCATGTGGATGATGCCGCAAGCACTTATCGGCTAGCTATTCCTGAGTAAAATGCTTTTGGTAAGGTCGATGTGTAATCTGTACATTACCATGACCTAAATTAGCCATGTCTAAAAAGAGTCTATCCACATCATCAAATTGTGTACCTTCCCCAATATCAACAACCGCAATATGAGCTGGTCCTTGATAAGGTTGTCGTTGATTATTTTTGAATGAAACGGAATCCTGTGTATCAATGTTGGCAAACAGCACATTTATTGGAACATTTCTGCCACTTTCCCTGCTATAGTACGCATTGCGTGCCAGATCAACAACATCTTTTCTGGTCATTGTCCCCCTTGGAATAAGCCGACTTTCAGCAGGGGCAAGCGGAACTGTTAGTAAACCTTTGAATCTAATCCCTGAAATCATTTAACATCTCCTTGAACTTACAAGTAGATATAGAACTCATCCGGTAATTCTCTTCAGAATCAGAACGGCAGAAGCGAGTTGCCAAAAGGCTTCATAGAACTTGGCATATCGTTCATAGCGGATTTCCAATTTTCTAAATTTTCCCATCCAGGCAAACGTCCGTTCGACA
>CALAJO010000035.1 GCA_937922745.1 uncultured cyanobacterium | reverse complement strand
GGGATAGCATTATTACGGCCCGTGAGTGCCTTATCTTCAACCCCTCGCTGGCGAAGTGGACGTTGCATATCCTGGCCCAATACCAGGGGCGGGAATATAACCCCTGGCGTGACGAGGAGCCGGGCAAAATCCTGCACGAGCTTCGAAAAGGGGAACTGGCCCAGCACCAGGAGATTCCTCACACACCGTACTATGGCAGCGTGGACGCCACGCCGCTGTGGATTATCCTGCTATATGACTATTTCCTCTGGACGAAAGACTGCGAGACACTCAATGCCTTATGGCCTAACGCATTGGCCGCGATGAACTGGATAGACAACAACCTTGATCAGGTTCCTTGCGGTTATGCTACCTATAAAACCCAATGCGATCTGGGTATTATTCACCAGGGATGGAAGGATTCCCATAACAGCGCAATGTACGATAACGGCATCCAGGCCGAGCCGCCCATTGCCCTGTCGGAGGTGCAAGGGTATGTTCACCTGGCCAAACGTCGCCTGGCAACCTTGGCGGATTTTTTGGGAGAGAAGGGGCTAAAGCAAAAGCTGCGCCAGGAAGCGCACGACTTTAAGCAACGTTTTAGCCGCGACTTCTGGCAGGATGACCTGGAATTCTGCGCGCTGGGATTAGACTCCCAGGGACGGCCCCTGCGCGTCATTTCCTCTAATCCCGGCCATTGCCTGGAAACCGGTATTTTTAACAATAACCAGGCCCGCCATACGGCATACCGGCTAATGGCACCGGATATGTTCAGCGGGTGGGGCATCCGAACGCTCAGTTCCAAAATGGTGGCGTACAACCCCATGAGTTACCATAACGGCTCTATCTGGCCGCACGATAACGCCGTCATCGCGCAGGGCATGTCGCTGATTGGCCGCTCGGACTACAGCGAGCGGATTTTCTCCGGCTTGTTCGAGGCAGCCCGGTTGATGTCCTACAAGCGCTTGCCGGAGCTGTTCTGCGGCTTCTCGCGGGACATGGCCAAATCCGATCCGCCGGTTCGCTACCCGGTGGCCTGCTCGCCGCAGGCCTGGGCTGCGGCATCGGTGTTTTCGCTAACGCAGTCCATGATCAACCTAATGCCGGACTTGCAGGATAATAACCTGCGGATTACCCAACCCAAGCTGCCCCGCTGGATGCGCTACCTGCGCATCCGCAACCTGCGCATCGGCGCTGCAACATTGGATCTGGAGTTTAAACGCACCGATAACCTGGTGATGGTCGATGTCCACAACCGGCACGGCAAGATTGACATTCTGCTGAAAATTTAAGCTGTTTCAAGTCAAGCAGCAAGACGCACACGGGTCGTAAGCTGAATTTTAATGTAAATAAAATTAACAGGGTGGATAAAAACCAGGCATTTTGATTGCTTCAACACGTTTATTAGTTCAAACGAGAATGTGTTGTTCAACTTTGGAGATTTTAAAGAGATGAGATTATATGGAGTTAACAACGTTCGGGTTAACTTGCCTGCTAAGCAACAGCAAGCCCGCTTTAGAGGGAGTGCAGAGAACTCTTTAAGACAATCATTGGGTAGGATTGCCAAGCACAATACCAATAGTATTTCTATTAAGGATGGTAGAGCCTTTTTTGTTTTTGACACAAGCCCTGTTGGAAAAGCAACGGTTTTGGCTGCGAATTTACAACAAGGCTTAGTTGGCGAGGGCTCCACTTTGAAAATAGATGCGACATTACCGACGATTGACGATGAAATCTCGATACGTGTTGGAAAGCCTGGACAGCACGAAATAACCGGTAAATCACAATGGTATTCGCAAGACACAGTTAACTTATCGGACGATAGTCGCTTTCAATCCCAAGTCGATTACACAGTTAACCAACTGAATGCAGTCCTGCTAAAGCATCGAGCCCCTAACAAGGAGGAAGGCGGTTTAGCCGAATCCTTAATCGGTGTATGTACAGGACAATTTAAAGGTGGAAATGCACAGGTAGGTTTTAACTTTGATTATGACCACGGTGTCACTGTGGAGCCACTACAGCGGAACCTGGATCCAGGCTCTCAACTGCAAATTACTTATCAATTGGGCTCGCGTACGGATACGATGACAGTTTCTATCGGAAACCCCCACCGAATTTCCTTGGCGCATAGAGCAGGAGCGCATCGCCGTTTCGAAGATTTTACTGGTTCGTCCTATATGCAAGGCTTGGCAAGCATGGCGATTCAACGCCTTTCGCAACTTACATAGATAGTGAAAGCGTCACATAGATGCTTTCGTGATTAATAAGTCGAGTAATGGTTTCCTTCGCGTTTCTGGATTTCGGCTTCCCGCATGCCGTGTGAGCGAATGGGTTTGTTCGGTGACTCCGCCTGCTTTTGCGCCATGCGTTGTTTGTACAGTGCCTGCCGCTCCTCGAAGGGGCGGGCATATCGGCTGCTCACTTCGCTTTGGTTATAACTGGAGGCCACGATAATGATGAAAAAGCAAGCCAGCGCAACAGAGGCCATTAACAGCCAGAAGACAATCTTTTCGGCTAGGGCGGTTTGTGGCTTAACCAAATAAGGATTCCTCATCAGCGGGGTGCCTCTTTAATACTATAGCCGTCATTGTTGAGGGCGGTATCCTTTTTATACCCGGTTTTGCCGTTATTAAACCATCTGGCCCATTTTGGCGGCCACTTCGTCCTTGCGGGCCTTGGCGGATTTCTTGACCTCGCTGGACGCCTTGGGGTTGTTCATCAGGGTGGTCAGCAAGGTGGCGCACTGCTGGTAGGACTTCAACGCCTGGGCTTTCTGACCTTTTTGCAATGCCGCTTGCGCCTGCTGAATCATTAACTCGGCCAGGTAATACTGGGCATTGGCCTGGTTATCGTTGGGCGTGGCCGCTACTTTTTCAAAATACGGCCGCGCCTGTGGATATTGCTTTCCGGCCATGGCGGCAAGCCCCGTCATATACTGATAACCCATCTCCTGCGGGTACAGCTTGCTGGCGGTGGATAGCAATTGGTAGGCCTTGTCGTACTGTTTTGCCCGGTAAGCGGCATAGCCCTTGCTAAAGGAATCCAAAGCCGCGCGGAACGCCGCAAGGTGGATGCCGGGCGGGTTGGTAATGTGCGGTTTATTATTGTAAATCATCCGCATGGTCTGGACGTCTCGTGAAGACAGGCGATTGACCTTGGCCTGCACGGAAGGATACATAATGTCACCGGGATAGGGGCTGTGTCCGTTCATTCCCAGTGCATGGCCAATTTCGTGCAGGGCCACGGCTTTCAGTTCCTCCCGGCTTAAGGGTTTTCCCTGCCGGGAGAGGGTGATCTCGATATCCGCGTTCGCCAGGTAGGTTCCGGCAATGGTGTTGGGCCGTTCCATCCCCAGGATGGCTTCATTGTCAAAGCCGGTTCGCCAGTGGACGGCAATATCCGTCAGGCGCGGATCAGTTGTGTAACGGAAATTTACCTGCCCATGCAGCGCCTGCTCCCAATCGGAGAAAGCATCGGCCACGACCTGGTCCTTCAGGAAGTTCCATTGCGTATAATCCCAGCCGGGCAAGTTATCCAGCCTATCCAGGCTGTAATAGATCACGCGCGTGTTGTCGTTAAATCGTTGCAGCTTGCCTTTAACCAGGATGTGATTATAGTAATGCCCCGCCTCTCCCCAGGACAGGCCGTGCGGCAAGCTGAGGCCGATAAGGGAGACGATGACGACGGCATGAACCAGACTGGAAATAAGTCGCTTGATGCTGGACATTAAGAATTACTCCCGGTTACAGGGCAACAGTGGCGAGTTTGGACAGGTTGGCGTTGGCCATCTTCTTCAGGTCGGATGGCGCTTTGGGGTTTTTCACGATGGAACTGTAATAGGTACGCGCCTGATGGATTTTCTGCATACCGCTTGCTTTTTTCCCGCCGGCAATTTCGTTGGAGCCCATCGCCATCAGGGAGTTGGCCAGGAAGTACGTGGCGTTACCCTGATTTTCCCCAGGTCGGGTGCTGGCCTTGGTCAGGTGTTCTATGGCGGCCGGGTATTTTCGGCTGTTATAGGCGCTCAGGCCAATAAAATAATCGATCTGCGGATCGTTTTTGTAATGGCCTTTGGCTTTCACAAAATAGTTATAGGCGGCTTCAAATCGGTTTTGCTGGTGGGCGTCGTACCCCAGGCGAATGTGATACTCGTACAGGCGGTATTGCATCAACGCAACGCCGGGTGGATTGGTAATATGTGCTTTTTGCTTGTACAAGGCCGTAATCGTATTCTTGTCCCGCGCGGTTAAATGGGTTACACGGGGCTGGACGCTGGCGTACATAATATCGTTGGGGTTGGCGCTATGCCCTTTAATGCCCAGCATATGCCCGATTTCGTGCAGGGCCACATACTGGATTTCCCGCTGGGTAAGGGGTTTACCCTGCGGGTTATGCACGGCAATCTCAATGTCCGCGTCCGTCAGGATGTTATCGTGCCACCGGATTTTCTGGACGCCCACTTCCGTGCCGGGCAGGTTGCGGCGCCATTTAATCGTCACATCCGTTTTCGTGGGGTCGTTGGTGTAGTTAAACCGGATTCGGCCATTCAGGGCCGTTTGCCACTCGGTAAAGGCCTGCTTCACCAGGGTTATCATCTGCGGGTTCCATCCGGCAACGGATTGCCCTGTCTGGATGTTCACATTGATAACCTGGGTCTGGTCGTGCCAGCGTTGCACCGTTTTGCCGTTAATTAACGCATCCCCCAGGTAATGCGGCGCATTGGGCGCCACAGCAGTAAAGCCGGTAACAGGCATGCATAGCCATAGTGAGAGAAGGAATATGGTGAGATAAGGTTTGAAGGCACATGGTTTGTTCATACCGCTGTATCGGGCAAGCGCCCTTGCGGTTGAGCATTATTTACAAAAAGTTGCACATCGTCCCCTGGAAGAAGCGGAGCGCTGCATTTACGCGCCCAGATCGGTATCCATATCCCGCTTGGGGATTTCCTTGGCCGTTTTCGGGTTATGCAACTCCTCCGATGTCATCGGCCGGGGAAGCGGGCTATCGCCATCCACTGTCAATGCGTCCTGGTCAATCCTGGGGGACAGGGATTGCGTAAAGATCGTTTCCGTTCTTGGTTGTTGGTCTTTCTCCATGGCATGGCCTCCTGGGGTTGATCCTATTTAACCGTATTTCAGCACGCCCTAGTTTTATCCAGGTTGGCAGTTTCATAAGGATTCCAAGTGGAAGATCCAATCAATACGGTTTTTATGGGTGATTCAAGTATCTTTTAGAATGGACGAACCGAACAATACAACAAATGTTAAAAATACACCGTATTTGTATTGATAACTATCAAGCGATACGCTATTCTGAAAGTGGAAAGACGCCTGCTGCAACAGACGCCTCTCCGGATCACCTAGCCTCTGTTAACCACGTAGGGCTAGAATGATGACCACAACCATCAGTAAATGGTAAGTATTATCATCCATTCATGAGGTACCTCCTTTCCGTTAGTGTTAGGGGGTACTTTTTTGTACGCCCCCCAACTAACGCTTTCCGCCTGCCAATCAGAAGGGAAAGAAGGTATTGCAGCCAGGCTAATGTGATCATAATACTTGAGTCACCTTAAACCAAGCCTTTGTTAAGGCGCATTGCCGCAAGAACTTATACAAGATAGAGATAAAAATTGTCTCAAATTGTAGTTGCACTATTAATTGAAATAAGTGGACCTAAAAATACGCAAAAAAAATCTCTTGCTGAGGGGGGGAAGTAGCAAGAGATAACGGATAGAGAGAGGCAGTATGCAAGGATTATAATGTCTTATGCATTATGTATTTCACCTTGCTCCTACATAAAGCACCCTCAAGGGTAAAAAATGCGTGACAGTGCGTAAGTTTTAACAAAATGTTACATATGTGGTAGTTAGTCCATCCAAAAGCAATCTTTCTGCTCAAAAGAGAAAGGGCTTTTAAAAAGATTGCTCATTTTGGCGTACCGGATACGGATGAGATCCGCTACTGTGGCATATACACGGTATCAATGCGCAGGAGGATTTCAAGATGTCGGTCGTCACCCACCGCTCGGAATCGATTTGGACACACAAGGCCAAAGAGACGACGTTTCCACAGCTCAAGGAAAACATCACCGTGGATGTTGCCATTGTTGGGGCGGGGATTACCGGCTTAAGCACAGCGTCATATCTTATGAACAGGGGCCTGAAAGTCGCCATTGTTGAAGCAAACCATGTGGGTTACGGGGTTTCCGGTTTTAATAGCGGGCACTTAACCTCCATGTTGCTGGATATGAAATACTCCAGCATCCACCACGATTTTGGGACGGAAAAGACGCAGTTGGTCGGGCAATGCCAGGTGGACGCAATCAACATGATCGAGGCCAACATCCGGCAATATGGCATGGATTGCGAGTTCAAACGCATCCCCGGCTTCCTTTATGCAGAGCAACCCGACCAGGTCAAGGCGCTGGAAAAGGAGTTTAATGCCACCCAGCAAGCCAATGTGCCCTGCGAATTGATTGACCATGCGCCGCTGCCGTTTAATACCCATAAAGCCATTCTGCTGCCGGAACAGGCGCGTTTTCATCCGCTGAAATACGTGCAGGGGTTGGCGCAAGCGGTCGCGGCACAAGACGAGCTTCTCTTCGAAAATACGCATGTGGTAGGCATTGACCAGGGGGAGCAATGCGTGGTTAAAACACGCAGCGGGACCATTACAGCAAACAAGGTGGTGCTGGGGACTCATACGCCCATCGGGTTATGGCCCAGTATCCAGACGCGTCTGGAGCCCATCCGCTCCTATATCATCGGTGTGCGGGTGAACGATATTATTGCGGACGGTTTGTACTGGGATATGGATGAACCGTACCACTACATGCGCCTGACAGAAGATGAAAACGGCCCGCTCCTAATTATTGGGGGGGAAGACCACAAGACCGGCGAGAAGGAAGATACGGCCACCTGCTTTAAGGGGCTGGAAGAATATGCGCATCGCCATTACGATGTCCGGTCGATTGACTATCACTGGTCAGCCCAGCTTTACGACCCCGTGGACGGGTTGCCCTATATCGGGCCTACCCAGGCCGCGCCCAACGTGTATATCGCCACGGGCTTTACCGGCGAAGGCCTGACAGGGGGCACCTATGCAGGCAAGATTATTGCGGACGCCATCTTGGGTGTGGATAATGCCTGGGCCGCTGTTTACCGGCCGGATCGCGTCAAGCCGCTGGCGTCGGCTGCCGGGTTCATCTCGGAAAACGTGGGAACGGTTGCCCATTTTGTCGGCGACCGGCTCAAACCCTCCGAGGCGCAAACCGAGGCCGAGATTCCCGCAGGCAAAGGCTGCATCCTGATGAAAGAGGGCAAGAAGGTGGCCGCCTACAAGGACGAGTCCGGTAAAGTCCACCTGATGTCGCCAGTTTGCACGCATATGGGTTGCCACGTCAACTGGAACAATGCCGAAAAAAGCTGGGATTGCCCTTGCCACGGCGGTCGCTACGATGCCACCGGGCATGTGATTGACGGCCCACCTGTTAAAAACCTGGATAAAATTGAAGGGTAACGCTTCCGGAAAAAACCCTACTACGCTGTAAAACCGGTTTGAGTCAACAAACGGCATTCATTGGGTTTTATCCTGCTACGCAGCAGGGTATGGAAAAGTGAAACTCAATTCCGCACCGTTCACATCTTATCGCACCCGCTATGGCCAAATGCCTGCCTCCAGAACGTGTCAAACCCGATTCGGGAGCGTACCTGCGCCTGCGGCGCTGGTGCAGCTGGTTGCGGATGCGGATACAGCCCTCAGCAGGCACCTTCGGCAAGAGGGCAAACCTGCCGAGAGAAGCGCCGGGAATCGACTGATTGCCTGTATTGAATCCAGCCATATCGTCCAGCTTCTGGCACAAAGGCGATACCTGTCCAGCCGTCTTCTGCATACCTCCGATGCCCACAGCAAGCTGCCGCTGACCGTGGGCGCCCAAGCCCTGGCGTATCCAAAACAAATCCCCCATTATTTCAATTTAATCACCGTGGAAGGCAAACCTTATCTGGTGGACCTGACGGTTGGGCAGTTTGTGCGCCCGGATGGCCATATTGAGAAACCCTGGCTCCATCACGGGCAGTGGGTATTTAAAAGCCGCTCACCCCGCCGAATGGAAGATTATCCGGTCATCCAGGAATTGATAGAGAAAGGCTATGCGCCGGCAACCCCGGAAAACCTGGCCGATTATTTCTTTGTGCTTTGCGATGAACCCAGCAAACAATACAGGGAAACCCTCCTCCGCGTCATTACCATGGACCCGGCATTAACCTCAGTGGAAAATTCAAAGCTGGAAAAGGATGTTTCCCCACTTTTACAGGATATCTAGCGAGTATCAGCAGGAATCGGGCGTTTTGTATCCAGGCAATTTTTAAGCGCCTTTTGTTTTAAGGCAGGTAGTATTCAACAAGAGGATATCCACCCTTATGCCCATTCCATCCCTTCGCTTAATGACGACAAAGCCACCGCTACCCCGTTTCGCTTCCAGGCAGGAAACCGCCTTGGAATTAATTGAGCCCTATCTGTTTCAGGTCACCCATGACAGAGTAGTTATTGAGCCAAAGGCCCATGCAGCAGGCCGATGCTAAAATGGCCAGGATTCAAGCAGCGACTATGAGACTCGGGAAAATTAAGGAGGCTCTGGAAGTTTTAGCGCGACGTGCCCAGTGTCTGGCGGAAAAGCCATTAATACATGGTACCCGTTACTCGCAGACCGAAGACGCGCCAGTGTTTCAACCCAGGAACCAGGGGTGGTTCCTGGCCAGCGTACTCACGCGCCTGGTTAACATAGCCCAGCAAGGAGACTCAACCCCAAATAATATTCCACCTGAGTACCTGGTTCATCAAGGGCCAGAAAAACTTCCAACACCCCTGCCGATTATCGCAGAAGCCCTTGAAGCATATAGAAATGGATTGGAAACTGAACTTAAAAGGGTGGTTGCTACGCTGGCAGGACAATATAGATAATGCGCCCATCAGGCAATTTTTAAGCGCCTTTTGTTTTAAAGGCATGTGCTATTCATATTTATAAGGATTTACTTTTATGTCCATTCCCTCCCTGCGCTTGATGACGACAAAGCCCTCACTGCCCCGCTTCGCTTCCCAGCGGCATAACCAAACCGCCCAAGAAAGAATTCAGCCCTATCTGAATGTTATCAATAATGATGGGATAGTTCCTTATCCCTCTGCCCTGCAAAACGCCGATACCGGCATGGCCATGGTTCAAGAAGAGTTTATGAGAGAAGGACGCCCAGACCAGGCCATGACAGTCTTGGCGCTACGTGCCCAGCACCTGATACAAAGGCCCATGGTAGCGAGCCACACGCAAACAACAGTTGAGAACCCAAGGTTTTGAACCAAAAGCCCAAGGCTGGTTCCTGGCAGGCATGCTCCTGAGACTGGTGCAAAAAGCACAACAGTTTCCCATGCCAATAGGTTACGACATTCCACCCCGGCATCTGGTTCACCAATCGCAAAACGAACCCCCAAGGCCCCTTCCTGTTATTGCAGAGGCGCTTGGCGCATATAAGAAACAGCTGGAGTCCGAAGCCAGAAGGGTGGACGCAGCGCTGGCAGGACGCACTTCATAATACGTTTCCATCAAGCAATTTTGGAGTGCCCCTTGTTTTTTAATGAGGGATGTTCCCATGCACCATAACAGAGGTCGCTTCGATGATGCCCTTATCAGCCGTTCGTTTTTCAGCAACCAAAGCGCAGGCCCCCGCGCGTGATGTTCCCCCGACATGCAGCGACATACTGGATTCAGTGGATCAAGACATCCGTGCTATTAATGGCGCTGGCGTTAGCGCTAAAGCGGTGGATACCGTTAAGGCGGCAAATGGTACACTGGCCATGGCGCAACAGCAGTTAATGACTATGGGGCATATTGATAAGGCTTTGCAGGTACTAGCGACTCGGGCACAACTCCTACTCCACAAGCCACTGCCTGAGCGCTTGGAACGAGTGACCGCATCGCAATTGGATCTTCAGCCGACCGAATGGGGACTGCTATTAAGCCGCCTGCTGGCCAGGTTGGTTCAAAAGGCCCAATCATCCCCAGATGGGCTGCCTGAAGGGATTTTCCAAAAGGATGTTGTTCATACAAATACCCTGGGGCCGCGCCCGGTTATCAAACAAGCCTTGCAGGCATATCGCCGGTATTTAGTACAGGAAGCCCAGATGGTGGATGCTTTACTCCAGCCTCGGCCCGTGGCGATTGCCCAGGGTTAGTTCAGCGTAAACTTGCGTAGGTAAGCCGCAACCAGGATGAGTTTGACCAGCGCGGGCTTGTGATGTATGGCCCGGTAAACGCGGAAGGCCTCAATGGCAGCCTGGTTGCAAACCCGAACAAAGAGCTTGTGGCGCGAAAAATAATGGGGATGCATCGGGACGCAGCACACGATGCCGGTCAGCAGCACGGCGGCGTTCCACAAGGAGAAGAAGCCCATCCCGTTGAGCATGGCATCTTGCTGGGCGAAATACACGTAACACCCACCCATTGCGGAGAGGGCCAGGATGAGGAGCTGCGGCGCCAAAAGGGAAACCGGAACCGAGTTGGAGGACACCTTCGCCGTGGGTAGGTAGGGAATGGTTCGGCCGACGATAGCATACAGGATGCCGAGCAGGTGGAACGGCACCGTGATGAAGTAAAGTACCATGCCTCGCCACATGCTGCCGCGTTCCTCCGGCGCGCAAAGCCAACGCTGGACGTAAACGAAGAAGAACCCGGAAACCGCCAGCCATGGCGCCAAATGAAACAGGAAATCCCGCGCGGACATATCGGCGGGCAGCACACCCATCCAGATGCAGATGAGCGGCAGGACCAGGTTGATCAGCAGGACAATGGACTCGAAATAGTAGGACATGGACAACAGGTACGCCAAACGCTGACGCAAGCCCATACCGGCCTGGTATTTGGGGAAGGCGTTAACCAGCAACTCCAGCACACCGCGTGACCACTTGAGTTGCTGATGGCAGAAGGAGGGCAGGTCTTCCGGCGTGAGGCCCCTCGCCAGGATTTTGGGCACGTAGGCGGATTCCCAACCCAAGGAATGCAACGCCATGGAGGTGTGCAAGTCCTCTGCCAAGCCGGGCTTGTAGAGGCCGATCGAATCCAATGCGGCGCGGCGGAATGTGCAATTGGTACCGATAACCGGGTTGGCGTTCAGGCCGTTTAAGCCCCGCATCGTGGGCCCGTAGAACATGTAGGTCTGCTCCGCGCCGCCCTTGGCCACAAAGCTGCGAGGCTGGTTGTAATAGGCCTGCGCCGTCTGAACGAAGCCCACCTTGGGGTTGTTGAAGTGCCCCAGCACATGATCCAGGTAATCCGGCTGCACCACGTGGTCCGGGTCGATGATAAGGACAAAGTCCCCGGCGCTGTTGCGTAAGCCGTAATTCACGTTACCGCACTTGGCGTCAACCCGGTCGGGGCGGGTAAGGTAGTGGATGCCGTTGGCTTCACAGAAGTCTTTCAGCAGGCGGTTGTTGGAATCGTCTAGCAGGTAGGTTTCGTGCGGGTAGGTCATGGCCTTCAAGGCCAGCAGGCTGGTCTGTGTCATCTCAATGGGCTCGCCGGGCGCGGCGGTTGTCATGGCGTCCACGGTAAGGCCCGGTGGCGGTTCAACTGCCTGATAGGGTTGGATATGGACGAAAACCCACCAATAGCCCGCAATTCGCGCCATGATAAACACGAATGTAAAACTTAGCAAGGCATACAGCACCGGCTGGGACACATGTTGCGGCTGGAACCACCAGAGCAGGAAGTGCAGCATGGCAAATACCCCCATTAAACAAACCAAGGTGATGAACAACCTCTCCAGTCTAGACATTCACCAGCCAACCTCACCGCAGAAACCCCAGTGCAGGGTGCCGCGCCGTTTACGTAACACTTGTTTCCACTCTGATAAATAGGACTACTTTATATTTAAGCACTTTTTTCAGAAAAGCGCCGCTTAAAACAGGCCTTTGCCAAAAAACCAATCCTTTGGTGTACGCCGCTCAGGCCGGTTCTAGATCCGTTTGCGTAGCCCGAGGTAAAACGTCACCTGCTCGAACTGTTGGGCGTTGTTGTAATTAACCCCGAACAGGGTGCTGACAGTGGGCGTAACAAGCAGCTCACCCAGCAGTTGCACCCCTCGGGCGAAACTGCCGCCCAACCGGCTGATATCCTGGTAGCCAAGGAAGGCGCTGAGGTCGTAAGTCAGTCGCTGGTTCCAGACTTGCCCGCGATTGCCCAGCCGCAAGGCGTTAAACCAGTAATGATCCGGGCTGAAGTAACCGCCGGTGCCGGGGTTGGTTGCGGAAGGAATGGGGGAGACGCCATCGATGCCCAAGGGCAGGCCAAAAGGCTTAACCACCAGGAAGGCACCGCCATTGTTTAAACGATCATCCTCGAAGTGCCAGTATTTGCCCTCCAGGTTGCCGTACCAGCGGCTGCTGCCGGTTGGCGTCAGTCGCTGGAGGAAGCTGCGGCCCAACTGATACTCCACTTTGTAAAAACTGTTATCCTCAATCTGCTCGCCGTTATCAAACCCGATGGCGGTGTTGAGCTGCGCCACCCATTGGTGCGGCAGCCGAAACACGTTTTGCAGCGTCCACTCGTTGCGAATGACCCGGCCGACCAACTGATTGGCAAAGACGCCGACCACCGGACGCAGCCCGCTAGCGGACAGCACGGACTCTTCCACCCCGTAGCGATCGAACCGCAGCGTGGGCTGCCAGGCATCGTTAGGGCGAAGGGCCAGGCTGATATTGGTAAACAGCGGATTCCCGCCGCCGTTGCTGTAATCGGCAACACCGGCCCAAACCGAGGTGCGGAGCCGATCCGTCCACTGGCGGGTAAAGCCTGCGCCAAACAGGTTGCGGGTTTCGGATTCGATGTCACCGCCGCTTTCGTAGAATGTAGGTTCGTAAGTCAGGTTCAGTGCCGTATCCGCGCTGAGATAAAGCGTTACCTGGTTGCTCACACGGTTGAATTTGAGTTTCTCGTCCACCGTGCCGGCTTCGGTATGGCCGGTGTACACGCTTTGCACGGCAGGCCGTTGCAACTGCGCCTGTTGCTGCCGGGCTTGTTCAAGCTGCTGGAATCCATCCGCCTTGCCGGATTGAAACACCGACATGTCCGGCTTGCCTAGGGCCTGGGTGGCTTGGAAGTAAGCGGTTAAAACGGCATCGTTCCCCGGGAACCGTTGCCTTGCTTTTGTCAGCGTATCCTTGGCTTTCAGCAGGTCGCCCCGCCAACCCTGCGCCCGGCCCAGCCCCACCCACACCTCCGGGTTATCTGGAAATTCAGTCAACAGGTCGTCGTATTCGTTAATGGCCCTCTGGTAATGCCCTTGCCATGCATCCAGCTCTGCCAGGCCCAGCTTGGCCCCCAGATGATCCGGGTTTTGCGCCAGCACGGCCTGGTAATGCGCCCGCGCCTGCGGTACGCGGGATGTCCAAGCCTCGGTCTGGGCCAGGCGAAACAGCACTTCCGGGTTGTCCGGGTAGGCCTTTAGCGTGGCCTGGTATTGGCCTATGGCGGCCGGGTTTTTCCCGCCCCAGCTTAAGGCCTGCCCTTTGCCCAGTTCCGCTTCCAGCTTGTCAAAGTCGTTTTGCGCGTGGTTTAAAGCCTGCTGATAGAGCGCGTAGGCGCCGTCGTAATCCTTGCTCCAAGCGGTCAGGCGCGCCAGGTTAAGGAGTACCTGAACATCCTGTGGGTCTTGCTGGTGCAGCTCTGCGTACACCGTCTTGGCCTGCTGCCAGTCGCCTTGCTGCTCCAACTGTTGCGCTTCCTCAAGGGTTGCCGCCATCGCAGCCGGGGCAACCATCAGGCTTAGCGCCAGGCCGGAAGCCAATACAAATCCACGAACCACCCTGTTCATTAACACACCTCTATCCCAAGCCATTATGCTAGCGTCTTCTCTTCTTCTTCTCATCATATCGTTAATCGATTTTTCTGCCTATCGCTCCCCTAGCCAAGCCCCCGTTTTTTTCCGGTTTGTGGCGTCGGACAGGGATCCCAAAAAGGAGGGACAAATTGGCCGGAACGTTTTCTGCCTGAGGAGATTGCCACAGCCCCATTCTGGCATTTTCGCGCATTATAAAAATATTTGGCATAGAGAGAGACATTTGTTGGGCTTCTTGATTTGCAGCATGGTTGGGTGGGGAGGGAAATTACAGCCCTCATTTTTGAGGATAGCTGACTTGGCGGTGGATCTACTTGGTGGTTTAGAGCTTACAACCTGGCTATGTGAGCGGGTTTTGATGCTGTTGGTTACATTCCGAAAAAATTGGGCTGTATTGCCGGGGTTTGCGATACAGTAAGCATGGCATACCGGCAGAACCGGCTGCGCGCACAACGCCAGGAGTTATGATGGAACCCTTTATTCCCGGACAGGCATTTGGCTATCATTACACCCATTTTGTGTGGGTTTGCACCAACCCGGTTACCCGCTCGTTCGAGCAGTGCGACCTGACCCAGGGGGTCGCCGTCCTTCAGGCTTTCCAGCGCAAGGTGATGGAATACGGCTTGAGCCGTTCCGTATTTGTGTTTAACAGCGGTTGCATTTTAGGATGCAAGCAGGACGGCACCACGGTTGCCATCGTCAACAAGGCCTTGGGCGAGCTGGAGCAACCGCCTGTCCTGTACTTTCGTAATGTGCAGGTCAAGGACGTCGATACCTTGATTCGGGAGTATCTGTTGCCGCACCCTCGGCCGGCTTAGCCGATGGAGGAAGTATCCCCGGCTCCTGCGGGTGTTTGCCGCTGCGGTTCCACCACGATACCGGGATCGCCACTGAAGTCATATTCGTAAACAATGCCCGGGTCGCCATTAAAATCGCTAAAGGAGTAAATGCCGGGATCGATATCATAAATAGAGGGCGTGGGCGATCCGTAGTCGGAGAGCCAGCCGCCGCCGAATCCGCTGCTTTCCCAGTAATCGCTGCTGTGCCCCGGCACGCTGTTATATCCCGGCAGCGGGTAGGGATTCACCGCGTAATCGTCCTGTACCGGCCAGGAAAAGCCACCTTGCGAACTTCCCCAGTTGCCATATTGGATTGGCGGAGTGTTGGGCTGCGAATTGAAGCACCCGCTAATGACGCCTCCGCCCTGGCTGCTGTTGTTATTTCTAAAAGCCTGCATTAGCCCCAGAAAAGCCGCGTAACCTTGGTTATTCCCACACCCCGAAGCCGTGTTTGTCCCACACCATGTCATATCAATAACCCTCCAGATAAAGTTCGTTTTATCCTGCCCAAATAATTATTGCCTATGTTGATTGCATGAAAACCCGGTTTTAAAGGGGCGTGACAGTTTGTTACGCCCCTAATCAATTCTTTAGGTTTGAGAAAATCTTAGGCCGGTTTGGCCAGTTGGACGCCGCCCCAAACGGCCAAAAGGCCCAGCCCGACAGAGGCCATCATATAAATAAACGCGGCCGGCAGCGCGCCTTGCTTGATTAAATTCAAGGTTTCCAGGCCAAAGGCGGAGAAGGTGGTAAAGCCGCCCAAAAGGCCGGTGATGAGAAATAACCGAATGTGCGGCGGTGCGCCTTGTTTATCCAGTATTTCCACCAGCAACCCGATGAAAAAACACCCTAGGAGATTGACTCCCAGGGTGCCATATGGAAAAACGGATTCTTGAAACCGGAAATAGAGTTTTGTTGCCAGCCAGTATCGACAGATTGTACCGATACCCCCGCCAAGCCAGAGCCAGAACAGTTTAGCCAGCACAGGGGCAAACCCCACTCTCTAACGGTTGGTGTGCCAGAAGGCCTGCGTTGTAAAATCCATTGCCTTGGTTTGTTCGGTGGAAATAGACACGTTGTTGGGCGTAAAAATAAAGACGCCATCGCCAATGCGTTGCTGGTTTCCATCGATGGCGTGGGTTGCGCCGGACAGGAAATCAACAACCCGTTGGGATTGGGCCGTATCCAACAGGTGCATGTTTAAAATAACGGATTTTTTGGCACGCAGATGCTCAACAATCTCCAGGGACTCTTCAAATGCTTTAGGCTCCAACACAATAACCTGGGTGGCGTTTACACCAGGATGCTCAACCACTTTAAGGCTGCGCGGGGTGCGACGGCTGGTTGCAGCAAACGTTTCTTCCTGCGGGGTTTGGTTGTTGTACATAGGGCGCTCCGGCTCAAACTCGTCGTCTACACTGAACACATCTTCATCAAAATCATCGCCTGTAACCCAGCTTTTAATCCGGTTGACGAATCCACTCATAACGTTTCGGACCTCCTCGATTCTATCCTTTGTATTTTGGTAACGGTTAAACAATAAAAAATTTTCCCCGGCAACTTAGGGGTTAAATAGTCGGTTGCCTACCCTAATAATTGTAGCACCACATTTCAAAGCGTGATGAAAATCCTGGCTCATTCCCATGGAAAGATCCGGCAAGGCTATCCCGGATTCATGGGAAAGGTTATCCCGCAGGGATTTGAGTTTGCAGAAAACGGCGGGGCTCGCTTCCGGTGTCGGCGGGTTGGGCCCGATGGTCATCAGCCCGTTAATCTGCAACCCTTCGAGCATTATTAATTGTGGAAAGACATGCGCCAGGTCCGCTTCCAGAAAGCCGGATTTCTGAGGCTCGCGCGTGAGGTTGACCTGGAGCAGGACACGTTGTTTGATGCCATGGGCCAGCGCAAGCGTAGATAATTTTTGCGCCAGCGCCAGGGAGTCCACGGAATGGATGCAATAAAAACCCAGCTCAATGGCTTTGACGGCCTTGTTTTTTTGGAGGTGTCCCAAAAAATGCCAGCGAATCTTCGGTTCGATTTCCGCGGGCAGCTCGGATTTTTTACGAATCACGTCCTGGATTTTATTTTCCCCAAAATCGCGGATGCCGCAGTGATACGCCTCTATCATCTGTTGCGGGGTGGTGTATTTGGAAACCGCAACCAGGCAAATTTCCCGGCCTGCCGGGAACTGCGATTGGATTTGCGCAATGTTGGCTTGGATAGACACCGTGGGCATTATCGCGATAAGGGATGACATGAATTATCTTGCCAAAAAAGCAATCCAAATGCTTGAGCAACTTTTTAATAGGGTCATTTGTTTCAGGAGAGATTTGGATGATGCAGATTGGAAAAACGGGGTTCGCTCACCCAGTAAAGGTAAATTCAAGCCAAAATCGCTTTGGCGCTACCCAGCAACAGGTAAGCGAGGTGGGTGCCGTGCTGGATCATTTCGATTCGGCAGATACCCCGGAGCGCAGAGCTATTCGCGGTATCGTGGCCATGCCGATTGATGAGATAGCCAGGCGCATCGCGTATGGCACCATTTCCGACATTGCTATAGGGGTTCGGGTTTTGGCGGCAAAGCTGGCGCAAATTCAAGGCAGGCCGCCTGTAGAACAGCTTAGCCCAACGATGGAAAAGCTCATGGATACCTGGCTGTACCTGCAAAAGGAAGGGCCCTTTAAAAATACAGACCTCGGGGCGCTCTATCAGCCGCTCCTGAATGCGATTAAAATAGTGTTTGACCCGAAAAATGCGGAAATCACCATTGGGCGCATGGATTACGCCCAACACTAAACCGGATTAGGGTTTTGGGCTAACGATGACATTGCCGCTGAGCTGGGCTTGCGCTGCCTGGGCCAGGGCTTTGGTTCCGGGCCAGTAAATAATGCCGTTTTCGTAAAAGTCGGCAGGGTTCGCAGGCATATCCAACGATAAACGGCCGGCGTAAACATCGTGTACGGCTTCGATATATTGTTCCGGCATCCCGATATCGCTCCAGTAACCGCCCACGGCTTGCGCCCAGAAACCCATCGGTTGCCCGGATGCATCCTGAAGCTGCCGGTTCTGGACGGCGTCCAGAACCAGCGGGAAGAAATCCTTGGCGTAATCGTAGATGGCCTGGTTGGCCTGGGTGTTTTTCCACCCTTGCAGGAATAACGGGAAAACCTCCGGCGCCAGGATGTAAAAACCGGCGTTGGCGAAACGGCTGGGCCCGGCTTCTTCCAAAGCGGGTTTTTCCTTGAAGGAAACAATATTCCCGGACTGCCCGTCGCCACCAGACGCATCGGTTTCGATAATGCCGAACTTGTGGACATCCCGGTCAGAAACAATCTGCCCGCCGATGGTAACGGCCGCATGGCGCTGCTGGTGCGTGTTGAGCAAAAAGGACAGATCGGCATCCGTAATCGCGTCGCCTTGGATGATGATGATGGGTGCGTTTGCATCCAGCATCTTCTGTTCCAGCGCTTTAGACAGCCCGCCGGCAGTTCCGGAGGGGGCGTCCTCATCGATATAAACCAGTTCAATACCTTGCAGCCCGGCAAGTTGGCGCTTTAACGCATCCGGCTTGTAAAAGGTGTTGATGTAAATCGTCTTAATGCCGTGCTTCTTCAGCAGCTTGGCAATGGAGGCGATGACGGAATCTTCCCCGGCAAGCGGAACGCCGGGTTTGGGTAGGCCGGTAGTATCGCCAGAGATAGGCTCAAAGCGCGTTGCGAGCCCCGCGCCCAAGATCATGGCTTGCGGGGTAACTTGCTGAACCGGCGTGTTGGAGTTGGGATACAGCAGCGTTTCGGTTTTACCCTGGATGGGCTCGCCCGGAATTTCAACAATGGTGTCGTTCAGCTCGATGCGGCTGCCGGGAAGCCCAAAGTAGATTACGTCATCGTTGGAGACAATGGCGCAGAAGCCGCCTTTGCCCTGAAAAAACCGCACCAGATGGGTCGGGTTCTTTTTCTGCTTGGCCCATCCCAACGGCGTGCCGGAGGGCGAGGTGTAAACCGTGGTTTTTTCCCACTCCCCTTCCGGCGCGTCGGTCTTCATTTCAAATGCGGGGTGTTGTTCCGGCTTTACCGCTTCCGGCGAAATTTCCAACGTAATCAAAGCCTGCTTCCTCATCCAAAATCGTATGGAGAGTATTGTAGCAAGCTCGCTTGGGGAGCAACAGTGCCCAACTGTTTAATACGGGCTCATCTGTTACAACGGCCTACAGCTGCTGGTTATACGCCTGAACTTCTTGCCGCCTGGCCAGATCCTCCGAGGTAATGTTTCCGGCGTTGCCGTCCTGCCAGGCCAGGGATTCGATCTCGTTGTTATCCACGCCGTAGGAGTTATAGGATTGCAGGCTAATCACGTTATCCTGCCCGGCAAAGGTTTCAAAGTTCTCTATTAGCACGTTTAAAGGCTCAAAGTCCGGCACAAAGGGTTGCAGGCTCATCAACTCATCCTTGGAGATCTGGCTGTCGCCATCCCCGAAGAAGTAATCCGCAAACCTGGCGACCTGTTCGAACTGTTTAGCGCTGCCGTAATTCTGAACCGGATAGTTCGGTTGATTCCATCCAAAACCGGTACCAAATGACTGATCCATTGCGTTTTCTCTCTCCTCGCACTCAAATCGAAATATATACATTTAAATAAACAATTTTTGGAAGGTGAAATTGCGTGACGGTTCAAAAATTTACAAGCGATGTAAATCCTGATTGGAGTCCGGGATCTTTTTGACCTCTTTTGGTTCAGGCTGTAATCTATTAAAAACGTGGGAACGTTGGGGCCGGATCAGCGTCCAAAAAGGTTAGGAATGGAAGCTGAACAATCGTCGGCTTGAGATCCCATTATTTCCCGCCGTGCGCTTTGTGCGGTAAAACCGGATGAGATGATGGAGAAAGGCATATGCTATCAAGGTGCGGGTAGATTCTTCGATATCATGATCAACCTCCTCCGAATGATGGACGGTAACGGCTTTTATTTACGTTTACATGAAATGAGATAGTCTTAAGAGTAATGGAGAGTGCATGGATATGCTTTTTAAACCTAAAACGGCTTTTTCCCTGGCATTAGCGGTGTTAACCGTTGCATCATCAGTCAGCATGCTCTCCGGCTCGGCTGATGCGGCGAACTTGACCAACGTGAGGATAAAGCAGGGCGGCGTCAAGACCGAAATCGTGCTGGACTTGAATGGCCCAGCCGAAGATGTGGTGCTGACCCAGGACGACCCTAATACGGTTGCCCTGCAATTTAATGGCGGGATTGATTCGCAGATTAAAAATTGTTCTCAAGCTTTTCCGGGGCATAAAAATTTAAAGTCCATGTATTGCGAGGTACGCGGCGGCAAGGTGCAGTTGTTCGTCAAGCGCAAAGTCCCTTCGCCCACGCGGGTTTTTCCGCTAAGCAACCCGGATCGCCTCGTTTTGAGCATCCAGGAAAATTATAACCATGAGCAAAGCCAGCAGGTGGTGCCGGGCGTTACCCACAAGCAGATTGTGAAGACTTATGCAACCGGGCCGATGAACATCAACATCCTGGAGATTGATACTTCCAACCCGGATATTACGATAGAACCGGTACTGGCGACCACCCGGCTGCATGGCAAGGCCAAGGTTGCCGATATGGTAAACCGATCCGGGGCGTTGGCCGGGGTGAATGCCGCATTCTTCAAGCCGGATAGCGGCACGAACCTGGGCACGATGATTATGAATCGGGAGCTGATTGCCGGCCCGCTCTATAACCGCGTTGCCCTAGGGATGACGACCGATAAACAGTTTAAAATGGCCCGCCTGTCCCTTGGGGGCAAGGTTGTGGATGCCGCCGGCCAGAGTTTGCCGTTGCATAACGTCAATCAGCCTCGCTTGAGCAAATCCGAGTTTATCCTGTACACGCCGCGCTGGGGGCAGATGTCGCCGAACACCCCGCCAGAAGGCGTGCAGATCCAGATTGTGAACAACCAGATTACGGAAGTGTCCGATATGCCGTTGTCCATTCCGGGGAATGGGTACGTGCTGGTTGGGCCGAGAATGGGCCTTGCGGCCATGGCGCAGCCTGGGGATAGTTTATCACCACAAGTGTACACCATTCCCGATTGGTCGGATGTGCAGTATGCCATTAGTGGCGGGCCTTACCTGGTTCGCAATGGCCAGGTTTATGTCGACCTGAAAGAGCAATCTTTCCGCGATGGCTCGTTTACCAAGCCTGCGCCGCGTACGGCGGTCGGGATCAAGGCCGACAAGAAGATGCTGATGGTAACGGTTGACGGGCGCCAGGCGGATACCTCCGTGGGGATGACCCTGACGGAAATGGCCACTTTGATGCGGGAACTGGGCGCCGTTGAAGCCATGAACTTTGATGGGGGAAGCTCCACGCAGATGGTAGTCAATGGCCGCGTGGTCAATTCATCCAAGGTTTCTGGCGGGCTGGCCGTTAGCAGCAGCCTGGTGGTGCGCCACAACGCCCCTTACGCCCCACGCGATGTCATCGGATCCGGGTACAACTTCCAGCAGTATAAGAATGACTAGGCGGCTTGCCGGGCCTTTTCCCCGTTAGATACTGCCTGATAAATTTGTATTGAATCTGATGCTGAGTCAATGCGTCAGGCTAGGCAATTTTGAATTTTGAGGGTGCTTTATTCTCCCAGAAATTATGGGAGCATTAAAGATGGATTTGATCAGACATCTAATAACAGGCCCTCTTGCTGGGGCAGTGCAGAGAAGAGCCTCCAGCACCGAGTCACCCAAGGGAACCCCTTTTGAGCAACAGGTGGAAAAGATGCTGGCCGGGTTTTCGGCGTTGCCTTCACAACCCTTGGCTGACATTCAACAGGAATATGCCGCAATCTACTCAACTTTGCTCCAGAAGCTTGAAATCGATCATTTTAGCTTTTTTAAAGTGCCGCAAGCGCATAGCAGCCCGCTTTGGGAAATGGCCAGGACCACGCCGGATCGAGGCGTCAATTCGGAATTAATTCAACTTACCGCGAACCTATTAGCGGACGCACAATTATCCATGAATATTGTTGACTACCTGTGCCGTGCTTCGGAAGCCCATGGCCTGGTTGGGAGGGCGTCCAACCGTTTAGCCCAGGGGCTGAGCCATCATCCCTTGCTGGGGTACTCTCCACGCGCGTGGAACGAGGTATTCTTTCCGCCCCGGTATAATCACGGCGAGGCGGTAAGGCGCGCTGCAAGCGCGGAGGGTGATGCGTTGCGTGGGCTATTCATCTTTGCGACAAGCCTGCTTTTGGATCGGAGAGCGCAAGATGTCCCGAATTTTATTGATTTTAGCCGGTTTAATGCCGAGGGTATCCGTCAGTCCCTGAGTGCCGCAGCTTCAAAGCCTGCTCTGCCTCCATCAGAGTAGAAAACTGGAACCCCTAGTCTTTCTTCGAGTCGCGGGTTTTTAGCTTCTCCGAGATATCAGTTGACCGGGCGTCTTCCGACAGGCCCAGCAGGTGGAGGGACTTAATGATTTCGTCCTGGTTCGAAAAGTCCTTTTGCAGGTTCAGCGCCTTGAGTTGGTCCTGGCGCTTGTCGATGGCCTCGCGAATGTTCGACCAGGTGGCGGTTTCGGCATTCAGGTTGTATTTGCGGGCAAATTCCTGGCGCTCCACCTCGGAGTACAGATGCTCCACCTTTTCAATCGGGGTGTCTTCCGGCAGGCCTACCTTGCGGGCAAACTGGATGAGGTATTGCTGATGTTCCGCCTCCGTTATTTGCGCTTGCGAGGCGTAATCGTATAAACCAAGTTCTCGGGCGCGTTTCATCCGTTTTACTTCCGGATTCAGGCTGTCGTAAATCTCGTTCCATACAATGCCGCTAACCTGAGACTGAAGTACTGCCTGCAATGATGAAGACAGTGATGCTGACGGCAACAGGTTTGGGGATAATTTTTGCGAGGGCTTTGGCTTGCCCTGCGGCAGCAGGGGATTCCCCATGTCAAAATTGAGGGACATTGTTCTCTAACTCCTATCCACCATGTATAACAACACGAAAAAATAATCTCTCTTTATATTGTTATAAAAACAAGTATTTGATCTGTTGATGCTAGTTTGTTAAAAAATGTAAAGCCCTGTATCCGATGAAACAGGGCTTTCATTGGGTTGAGCCTCAAATATTGATGCGTTTTATTGAATATCCAGCATGTCGGGGAATTGCAGAACCAGGCCCGAATCAACCAATTGCGCCAATCTATCAACCAGTTGAAGGGCTTTTTCGGTTTCGGCTTTTCGTTTTTCCAATGCTGCCACAACATTTCTGTCCTGGACGGGGGTGTTTCGCTTTTGTGCCGGTAGGATGTCGTCCCTCATGGATTTGCGAATGCTTCGGAAAATATCGAGATCTTCCTTCACATCCCCGGCATGGCTAATGTGGGGTTGCCGTTCGATGAAGCCTTCTACCACCAGTTTGTCCAGTTTTTCGGTCGTTACGGATTTGTTCATCACATTGTTCAGTTGCTTGGCAAGCCGCGCAATCCGTTTAACATCAATCGGCACATTATGGTCGTGTTTCAGGCCCAACAACACGCCCACCAAATCCGTCATGGGTTTGCTGTAGCCGTTAATGCCTTCTCCCTTTGGCATTGGCCTGAAGCCGTTTTGATAGCCAAGCTGCTTAAACCCATCGGAAAGGGAGTGGAACCGGCTGCGACGATTGGAAGAAAGCCTCATCAGGAGATCCTCTTTCGGCTGGGGTGAAACCAGGCTCCACTTGCGTACATGTGGCCGGTTCGGATCCTGAAGGGATGTTTGCTGTTCGGTCTGTTTCTGCGCCTCAATCTCCGCCCTCAAATCCGCTTCAGCCTGATCCATGATATTGGTCAGAATTTCGCTAAGCCGATTGAACACTTTTTCGAACGGCTTGATTAACAGGTTGTAGAAGAAATCGCCAATGCAGGAGCCGCAGGAGCGACCAGGGGAACAAGTGTTATTATTGGCGCTTCCCATCCTCACTTGTCCGGGTGGCCGAGTTTGGGCGGATTTTGTGGCAGCGCCGGCATGATAGCGTTGTGCAGAGAGAAAGGAAACAGATTGGAGCATAGGGCTTCTCCCAAGGATTATTTCGATTCAGTCTATTAAAAACACTCAAGCCGATAAGTTGCGCAATGGGTCAAACATCTTGCGGGCTTGGTGGATCAGGTCGAAAAAGAAGTCATTGGCCATGGCGATTGTTTCCTCACTCACATGGAAGCTGCTGAGTTCCTCATCGCCCACCCAGGGCGCCAACTGCTCAGCCGGCATATCGGTGATGTTATGACGTTGGCCTTGCGAATCCACGAGTGTAAGCTGTCGATACTCCGTGCCCGGATAGCCCAGATCGTTAAAGGTAAGCTGTTTAAAGGCAGGAGGAGCTGAAGTGTCACCCGGTCCGGGCAGAGCTGTAACGCGGATGTCAGTCTCCAGCGAGTCCGGTGAAGGCAGGGTATCGACTTGAAAGGTTTGGTTATAGACAGTAAATGAAAACAGCAACCGGGTTTCCCTGTCCGGCTCTTCTTCTACTGGCAGCGGCGAGGGTTTAATGGTGATTGCATGATTCCGGGCAGCCTCGCTCCAGTTTGTCAGCACCTGATAAATGGGGTTGTGTGTTACAGAACCTTGTTGAATAAGAATAGCAGGTGCAGGAATATATACGGTGTTTTTTCCCTGTTTTGGTTTATGGCTGGCATTATTTCCGAAAGAAAATGCAAGACGGTCGTTAACCTGGCTCACAGGAAATACTGCTGTAGAGTTTCTCTTTGATAACGACGCTTTATTTCTACCTGAGTGTGCAATAGATAAAACACGCATGACGAGACCAAGTTATGGGAAATGATTTTAGTTTAGACGAAACATCAGCTGTATAATACTGAGCCCCTTGATTAGGCTGGTTTTTGTTAAGACAGAAGACGATTATAACAATTTTTCTTATTGATAATCGTTAATATTCACAGTGTCTCATTAAGGGAATATCACATGGATTCGAATCTGCGATTTTCATCTCAATTTGTTTTCGGAGACGTCAAGTATGTCAAGGGAGGCCGTCCCAGTGCCAAAAGCAGGCAAAACGCGATTGGCGCGCTCTCCTGGAACCTTTCAAAAAACCCTTTGGATCCGGCTTTGAAAGCTTTTGCACCTGAAGTGAAAAGAGTACACGACTATTTTGCAAAGCACGACAAGGACTATCAATCTGGAGAGCGGATTTTATGCCTTTCTGGAATAAGTAATGGGCAACGCGTTACTGCCTGGTTAACGGGGCCAGACAGAGAACGGTATCAAGTAGAATTAGGAGTGATCGAAGCCAAATATGAAAGTCAGCTGGAGTTTGACGAACGCTCAGGAGAGTTGACCTGTCCAGGACTGGAAGAAGAGAGAAAGGCACTTAAAGCCCGTACATTAAGGGATGTTATCAGTTCAGGCGCAACCCGGCAGATTGATGTTTTCCTGCAACCGCATTCTGTATCACCCTCTAAGACGAAAAATCCATATGATTCTGTAGAAGTGAAGCGGATAGAATTTAAACCTTACCTTGCCTAGGTCTGTTTCGTATCGCTGCTCATGTTGGTCTTGGCATAGGCGTTTAAAGTGTTACACTTTAGGCATATTGCCTCGCGATGACAGAAAGAGTGGATGAGATGGATATCGGATTAGCAACCAGTGCAGCCTTACCCCTGTTGGATGACGACAGCAGGCTATTGCTTTATGCTTTGCAAAAGCGCAATATCGATGCACAGCCTCTCATCTGGGATGACCCGGCGGTGGACTGGGGCGATATGGAGATGTGCCTGGTTCGCTCCACGTGGGATTACACGCCGCGCAAGGATCAATTCCTGGCTTGGGCGCAGCAGGTCGCCGAAGTGACCCAGCTTTGGAACCCGTTTGAGGTCATTCGATGGAATACGGACAAGGTTTATCTTCAGGATCTGGAAGCACGCGGCGTTCGGATTGTGCCGACACGCTGGGTTGCGGCCGGCGAGCCGTTTGACTTGGCTGCGGTGATGGCATCCAACCAGTGGGAGCAGGCCGTAATAAAACCTACGGTTTCTGCCAACGGTAACGATACGCACTGGGTTACACCTGAGAACATGGCGGATGTTCAGGCGCAGATGGCGCTGCTGGCGCAAACGCGCTCGTTGATGATTCAGCCGTTTATTCAAAGCATCACCACGGTGGGAGAATACTCGTTTGTTTTTGTGGATGGCGCATTTACCCACGCTGTCGTTAAGAAGCCGCAGTCCGGGCAGTTTAAAGTCCACGAGCATTTGGGAGGGACAACCCGGCGTTATCAACCCATGGCGGAAGAAATTGCCTTTGCAGAGAGCGTGCTGGATGCCGCCGGGTTTGAGACATTATACGGCCGTGTGGATATGGTGGTTGATGACAAGAACCGGCTTTGCGTATCGGAGCTGGAAGTGGTTGAGCCGTCCCTTTACCTGGTTCACGCGCCGGAAACGGCCGACATCCTGGCGGATGTGTTGCAGATGCGCCTGCAAACCGATGCCATTCTGGGATAAAAATAGCCTAATCGACTAGTTTAAGTAAAAGTCAAATAATTTCCCGTGCTGCCTGTATTTTACCAGGCAGGGGTATTGACGGTTGTGTGCCTGGACGTATTTGCTACCCGATTAGGGGTGTTAAAACCGTTTTTAAATTTCTAAAATAGAACAATAGGGTAATTGATTAAATCACACTTTTAAAAATACAAGCTCATCAATAAAAACCCTTCTGACCTATGTTTCGCAATTAATCCACAATGCTTAAGAAATCATTAATGTCAAAAATTTTTTTCTAAAAAAGAGGAACAAATCCATTAACATGCGTCATAATCTATAGCCAACATGATTTAGCCCAATATTCCAAGTGCTGATGACATAGGCTGAAATTGGATAAACAGATAGAAGCGGTAAGAAAGTTGAAAGAAGGATAGGAAGAGGCCATGGGGAAAAAGAAGACAAAAGCAGTGGCTCAAGCAGACGAACTGGAATTGGATGATTCTGCCGTTGTAGTGGATGAGAACAGCGTACTGGAACAGATTTTTCTGGACGAAGATGAAGAATTCGCCGACGTTGCAGAACCTGCCCAGCTCGATCTGGATGATGCCGAGAACCTTGAAAAGGAAGAACAGCTCATTCTGGCATCCGAGAGTCTGTCGACCGAGGAGAAATATAATTTCAAGGCGGATGACATTCTCCAGATGTTCCTGAAGGATGTGGGCCGTTCATCGCTCCTGACACATAAGGAAGAAATTGAACTTGGCAAAAAGATTCGCCAGGGTGGCGAGGAAGGCAAACGCGCCAAGGAAAAACTGGTGAAAGCCAACCTTCGTTTGGTGATTAGTATCGCCCGCAAATACATCGGTCAAGGCGTCCTGTTTATGGACTTGGTTCAGGAAGGGAGCCTGGGCTTGATTAAAGCGGTTGAGCGGTACGATTACCGTAAAGGGTTCAAGTTTTCCACGTATGCAACCTGGTGGATCCGCCAGGCCATTATTCGCTCGATTGCCAATACGTCCCGTACCATTCGGATCCCGATTCACATGTCGGATAAAATTCGGCTGCTGAAGACCACCAGCCGCGAGATGTCCTTAAAGCTGGGCCGCGAGCCCAACATCAAGGAATTGTCCAAGGAGTTGAAATTGCCCGAGAAGAAAGTACGAGCGATTTTAACCGCAATGGCCACCGAGTCTCGCAGTTTGGATACGCCGATTGGCGAAGACCTGACGCTGGAAGATTACGTACAGGATACGGGAGAGGAAGTCTCGCCGACCTCCGTTATCTCCAAGAAATTCCTGTCCGAGGATCTGATTCAGGCCATCGAAGTGCTTTCTCCCAAAGAGCGGCACATTCTGATCGAGCGTTACGGGATTTTCTCCGGTCGTCGCAAAACCCTGGAAGAAATCGGGAAGGCGATGGGTTACTCCAAGGAAAGAATCCGGCAGATTGAGGAACGCTCCTTGAAAAAGCTTCGGATGAACAAGGACATCCAGCATCTGCGGGAATACCTGGCAACCCAATAAGCCAGTTAACTTTTGGAAGCGGACAGTCCGCTTCCAATCAGGGATTCCGTCACCGACAGGAAGTTTCTCCTGATAACACGATACAGTAACCTCTTGTTCATTGACGCTCTCTCCTCAACACACTAAAAAGCCCCGGTTGTTGATATAACCGGGGCTTTTCTTGTTCTGTTTTATTGATGGCAATTGCAACTGCTCGCCAGCCGATGGAACCTGAGTTGGAGCTGTTCGATATGGGAGACCTGCTCCGGGTTATCCTGGGCGTACTCCAACTCTAAGTGGATATAGCAGTGCCCTTGAAGCTGGGCTGAAAAACACGCCATGTAAGCAAGCTTGCGAACGTTTACGGCACAACTGCGGAGGCCTGCAAACAAGTCTGCAAGCAGGCCATCCTCAGCGGCAATGGTTGTGGCAAGCGTAACGCTCTGGCGTGTCATATACCGTAACGTTAGTTACTACTGGATGTCGTCACTTCTTTTTTGGTTTCGCGAAGCTGGATTCTTTCGGTAAACCCAATTTTCTGAAGCACTTCGTAGGCTTGGGCGCCCATCGCGCTTCTGGGTTGGGACTGGATTACGCGAGACAGGTTTTTGATAGCGTTGTTATAGTCATTCCGTCCCACGGATACCATTCCCAACTGAAAGAACGCCTTATCGCGGAGCAATGCAAACTGCAAAGCAAGCTGCTTTTCCAGTTCCGCCTGAACCTGGGCGCTGCCGATCTGCTTCAACGTTTTGTGCAGGGTAATGTGGGCTTCGGTGGCATCAATCAGCCAATCTTTCAAAGGATTCAGGATTTTTTCCGCTTCGGCGTACTTCTTTTGGCTGATGAGCAATGCGCTGTCATTTAGCTTTTGTGCGGAAGTGCTGATTCCCAAAGGATTACTGGGGTCATCAATCGCGACAAACGTTTTATCCGGAGGCAGCACTGTGCTTTCAATAGGGTCTTCCACTTTCAAGCCGTCAATCTCGGCACTAATGGGGCTTTGGATTTTGACCTTGGGCGAATCGGCAGCGGTATCCGCAAGCGGCATCATTTCGGCTTGGGAAGCGGCAGGGGTTTCATCAACCTTTGGCGCTGTTTTGGGAGCGCTGGCCTTCACCTGGGTTTTTGTCTGTGTTTTGACCTGGGTGGTTTCTTCTTTGTCTTTTTTACCCCATGGCCATGCGTGAGCTTGCGTACAGACACTGCTGCTCAGCAGGGTAACGGCCAATACGGGGACGATCCATTTCTTCATTGGTTTGATGCACTCCTATCTTCTCCAAGAACGATGGTGTAATCGGAACGACCGCATGAATTCGTCTCAAATGTACCGCCATGCGGCGAAAAAATCAACTGCGCGCTAGACAAGGCCGGCATGGTTTCAAGCAGACGGGCACTGGTTTTTTGGGTTGCTGCGGCGTTATGCGTAATTACTTTGGTGGTGCTGCGCCGCACTTGGGATCGGCAAACCACATCAAACCCTTCGGCTTCCAGTTTGGCGCGGTAATCCGCCACCTGCCCCTGATGGCTGCTGGTATACAGCAGGCCGACCGTGGGTTTTTCGTTTACACCCAGTTCCTCGCTGCTGTTTACGCCCACAATAAGGCGGTTTAAAACAGCCTCAGCCGCTTGCGGGTCGATAATCCAATAGCTGACGGCGCTGTTTAAAGAGGGGCGTCCGGGCAGCGTGGCCGTTTGGACGCCGGATTTATCCATGTCCTTGGCGAACATGGCCAGGCGAATCAGATCCTGGGTAGACATATCGGTTAAAACAAACTTGTTGCTGGCGGATAAAATCGGCTTGATTCTCAATAGCGTTTCCGGGTCTTTTACCTTGGCGCTAACGGCATTAATGAACTGCTGCTGCCGACGAATCCGGCCAATATCGCCCAGTGCATCATGACGGAACCTTAAAAACCCTTCCGCTTGAACACCGTTAAGATGCTGGTATCCGGGTTCAAGGTTAATATTTAATCCTGCGGTGCGGTCACGATAGTGCATCGGCTTTTCAACATAAATGTCGATCCCGCCAAGGGCATCGATGAAATCCCGCACGCCACGAATATTGGCCACGATATAGTTGTCAATGTCAACCCCAAGCGTGGACTCCACGGTGGCAACCGTCGATTCCGGGCCGCCATAGGTAAAGGCGGCGTTAATCTTATCGACTCGGTTGCTGCCGGCGATATACACCTTGCTATCCCGAGGAATGGACACGACATTGATGCGCTTGCTGCCGTTATCCAGCTTCACCAGCATCATTGTATCCGTCCGAACAGCGTGATAGTCGTCCGTTGACCCAAGGGGCGGCATATCGACGCCCATGACCAGCAACAGCTTGGATTGGTTGAGGCCCATAATGCCGGGGAAGATATCCTTGGTTGCGACCAGTTTGTCGATTACGGCGGTGCGTTGGGTCTCCGGCAGCGACATGTACCAGCCAATGGTAAAAAGCAGCATGCCGCTAAGAATACCACTGAGGAGAATGACGACAAACCAAGAGGGTTCGTTATTTTTGGCTTTCGCCTTGGGTGCGGTATAGTGTTTTGCCACAGTCATTATCAAATTCCAAAAGCAAGGGACGGTGTTTGCACGGTACTTTTGTTATTGTACCAGACATAAAAAAACCGGAAGACTTGCATTTTTGATAGTTTCCAGCCATTTTGGCCCAAATTTTTCAAATTCAGGGAATCCAATTTTTTTTGCGTACCTGGCAAGCGTTTGGGTGATTCAACCAAAGACGTCATCAGCAAAAGGGCCATTTTATTAACGCACTCTTGCCGATAGTATGCCTCATCCGTTTGGGAAAGAAAATGGTTTTCTGCGGATTTCCCGTAATTTTTTACACACGCGCATTTCACCGGCTTCAATGTATCAGCCGGTGAATGCAGGCGTGGGATAAGGAGGACTAAAATTTAGGCGCTCAATACAATGCGAGGCTTCCTGCCTGGAGCTCCCATCTCTGCCGGTACAACTGCCTGGCTTTCGGGATCGAGTGGAATTCTTTCGGAATCTCGAAAGCCTGTGGTTGGTGTACCCTTGCTTTTTGCAAAAGCATTATCTTTTTCCCCAACCGTAATAGATGGTGGGGCTTGCAAGCCAAGCTGGCCAAAAATATGATTCAGTCGAGGATCATCCCGTAGTTCAAGTTCTACAGCTGATGATTGGGTTTGCTCTGGCTCGCCTTCATCTGGTACTGCGGAAACGCTAATACGACCTTCTCTCAGCATTGGCTCTTCTCCAGTGCAATTATTATCGCGCTTACCGATACAAACCACATCAATGGGTTCAGTTAAATTTGGTACGGTGGTTACACCGGCCTGAAAGCCGCCAGGCGGTAAATCAAAAGGTTGGAATGCTCGTGCAGCCCTAGGAATGCCAAATAAGCCCATCTCTGTTTATCCCCCTTCACAACAAATCGTTATCCCCTCTACTTGTATAAAAACCGTGCTCCCAGATTTGATGCCAGCGTGTTTAAAGAAATTGGGAGAAACATTTCTTAATATATATTGCATGTTTAATTAACCATTAGTATGATTTTTCTGTTAGTGAGGCAGGGAAATAACCATTCGGTTGAGATACGGTTTGGCTTGCTCTTAACCAGGCTGAACCAAAAGAGGTGGGAACAAGCGAGGACGAATTATAATGCTGAGTGTGCTTCCGAATCAACGGATCACATCGCATGCGGCGATGCAATTGCTGCCAGGGCCGAAAGACCGGGGAAAACCTTCAGTCCGGTTTGGGGAAACCATGATGGAAGACCCCTACGTGCTGGATTTTACAGCGGACATTACGGACGAAATTGTGTATACAGCCACCAATGCGCTGTTGAAAATTGCCCAGGAAAAACGGGCTAATCAGGATAACGGAAGCCTGAAGATGATAATCAACTCGCCCGGCGGCTCCATTACGCAAGGCTACAAACTCAGCGCCATGCTCCGCCAGATGCCTTTTCCTCTCGATTTAATCGTGATGGGACAGGCCAGCAGCATGGCGGTTACGTTATTGATGACGGCAGGCAAGGATCCCCGTGTCTTTATCGACCGATATGCCAAGCTGATGGTCCATCAGCCGTGGGTGGAAAAAATTGGCGGCAATGCCGAGGAAATTGCCAATAAAAGCCGGGAGATTACCCGCGCCCGCGACCGGATAGACCGCTTGATCAGTCAGAAGACCGGCTTGCCCATGGCCAAAGTTCGGGAGATGACCAGCAGCGATTGTTATATCTATCCGCTACAGGCGCTCAAGCTGGGCCTGGTGGATTACGTGCTGCTGCAAGGCAACCAGGCAGTCTCGCGTGAGGCGGTGGCGCATATGAAGGATGCCGAAATCAGCCGGCGTGATGAAGAAAACGATTATGACGACTTGCCCACAGTTGAGATTGACCCGCGGTTTTCAAACCCAAGGGCCCAACAAGCGCAGCCTGAACAGGGAATTGACTTTGACAGGGTGCCGCACTACGAAGAGGCATTACCGTCCGGAGAAGAGAGGCAGGGAAGCAGTCGAACATCCATATCTTCCGGCCAGCCTTATGCCCGATTCCATCTGTCGGGTAGGGAAGGGTTACTTGGCCCTTCTCGCAGGGCCAGGCCAGAGGAGACACGTCAGCCGAGACTGGAGATTATCGCGTAAAAAACCAGCAGGCTTGATGTGATTTGCCCTCCCATTTAGGACCTCTTTGCTCGTGTGTAGAGGTCCTCTTTTTTATTTAAAATTTTGGGTGTTACTAACTTAAGAGAATTATGTCTTAAATGTTAACAATACCAAATTTTACCCTTGTTTCAATATAAGAAACCAAAGAATTGACTACTTTTTGAGCTGTATGGCTAAGCAAGTCACCTGCTTTTTCATTACCCTCTCCCTTTACGTACATACTCTTGCAAAATGAGATTAAGAAACGAATTGTTGAGACATCTTGTTCAGTCGTAGCGATGTAATGTTGTTCACGATTCACGTACGTGTCGGAAGCTAGCTTATTCATAGCGTAATCAGTAAGTTGTACCACTTCATCACCTTGTGGTTCTCTGGCGATGAGATGGTTTCCATTTTTGCCAGTCACCCAAAAGTGTAAAGCAGGAATGTCTAGTTCCTTCGTACGCTCCAAAAATCGAGCAACCTGTTCTTTCTGGTTTTGTGCTCTCCCAAAGGCGTAAAACGGATTTGCATGATCATTTCCTCATTCCGATCTACGTTCTGGCAATTAAAAACCGGGCTGAAACAAAAATTGCTTAATCCACCTGAACCACCACATCGCCGTGGATGATGCACTGGCAGGAGAGGCGGTCGTTGGGGCCGAGGTAAAAAACGGCGTCTTCCACCACACTTTTGGGGCAAATGTTGTCCATTCCTTCCAGCACGGTGACTATGCAATTGCAACAGGCCCCGTTTCCGCCACAGCGGTCATGCACATTCACGCCTAGTACATGCGCGGCTTCTCGCAAAGTGGAGGTTTCGTCTATTTCAATCTCCAGGCCAGAGGGTTCAAATCGCGCCTTGGGCATATCAACTTCCTGCATTCTCCTTTAAATTGATTGTAACGGATGAACAGTCCCGGAATCATGTCTTGGGAAATTATCCATCCAATTTGGGCCCCGTAATCCTGTAATGATGGCCCAAAGCAACCTCCGGCATATTTTCTCCTCCGTGACATTGAGGCGTGTTTTTGATAAATTCCATTCAAACTTTTAGGTTAGTGAGTTAACAATAGGGGTGTATAGTATATGTTAGAAGTACTTGAGCGAGAGTATAAAATGCCCACAGCAATACCGGATGGCGTTACAGTAGAACGGTTTCTCTCCAGGGAGATCCTGGGTGTGGTTGAGTCAGCCTCCATTGCCGCCGGCCGGTTTATGGGCACAGGCGATCGGAACGCGGTGGACGCGGCGGCGGTTGCGGCCATGCGGGAGAACCTCAATCGAATCCCGATGAATGGGACGATTGTCATTGGCGAAGGCGAGCGCGACGAGGCCCCGATGCTCTATATCGGCGAGAAGGTGGGACAAAACAACCCGGAGTTGCCGGAGATGGATCTGGCCGTCGACCCGATTGAAGGCACCAACCTGGTGGCTAATGGTTTGCCCAACTCAATCGCGACGCTGGCCATTTCCCTTAAAGGCGGCTTGTTCCAGGCGCCGGATACCTACATGCGCAAGTTGATTGTTGGGCCATCCGCCAAGGGCAAGGTGGATATCAATGCCCCCGTCAAATACAACCTCAGCGTCATCGCTATGAGTCTGGAGAGAAACATTGAAGACATTACGGTGGTCATCCTGGATCGGCCACGCCATAGCGAACTGATTAACGATGTGAGGCAATGCGGCGCCCGGATTAAGCTGATTTCCGATGGTGACGTGATGCCGGCCATTACAACTGCGCTAAGCGGTTCCGGTATCCACGCCGTTATGGGGATTGGTGGCGCACCGGAAGGCGTTTTGGCGGCCGCCGCGGTGAAATGCCTGGGTGGCGAAATCCAGGCGCAGATTCGCTGGCGCAGCCCGGAGGAGCGGGCCCGTGGGGAAGCCATGGGCATCGATCCCAGTGAAGAACTGGTGTATGAAACCAACGATCTTGTACCGGGTGAAGAGATTGTATTTGCCGCAACCGGCGTTACCACAGGCGATACGCTAACGGGTGTACGGTACTTTGGTACCGGCTCTCGCACCCACAGCATTGTGATGGCTTATAAATCCGGGATTATCCGGTTTGTCGATACCATCCATATGTCCAGCGAGCGTCGTGGCCCGGTTAAATTCCACTAGTTTAAACGTTAAAAAGCCGCTTCCTGTTTCAGGAGGCGGCTTTTCGTTTGGTTATTATGCGACTTGCAAGTTAGATGGCTTTTTTTCAGTTTGCTGGGCATCCCGAATCTTTAATGCCTCTAAGACAGGCGCCATATACCGATCGACCAGCTTCTTCCAACTGTGTTCGTTACTGGCATAACGATTTGCATTCATGGCAATGGCTCTAAACGCTTCCGGATGCTCCTGCTTTAACGTTAAGGCGCGCTCGATAACTTGTACCATGCTGTCGGCAGTTTGTGCGAGGGTTTGAGGTTGGCCGGCACTGAGACGCTTCACGGGCGAAGCGGGGTTAAACTTATTTAGTAGCCTGTTGAGCGCAGGATAATAAGCAGCTCCGTTAACCTCAGGGCCAAGGAACCCGGTTTGGCCATACCCCTTTGAAGGGCGAACCCGTTCTGCCGCCTGATCGCTTTGAATATATTGTGGGTCATAAATGGTGGACGAAAGTCCTGACGTATCAAATGCGGCAGAAGGCACGAATTTCTTCATTTCTTCCAGATGCACCATGCCGTAAGGCTCATAAATCATCGGGTTAAGCCCTAATGTCGCCGCGGCGAAAATCTTAGAAACCATTTCCGGCGGCTGTGCGCCAACATACAGGAAACGCGTATTGCCGGCCTTTGCAAATTTCTGGTTTAATTTTTCCATTCTGGCATCAATGGCGGCATTCACGTGGGGAATATCAATTCGTCCGCCCACAATGAGGAATTGGGTATTTTTGTGTTTGGACATAATTTTGTCCATGGCGTCGAAAGCAATAAAAATACCCTTCTGCCACGGTTCCAACCGGTTAAGGAATACGACCAGGTTTGCATTTGGATCGACTTTCAGGCCGAACTGCTCCTGGATATATTGCTTGTACTGGGACTTGTAGCGGTTCCACTCCCCAGCCGGATCGGCTTTCATACGCGCCTTGCTCAGGGGCTCAACCGTGGTTCCGTCTTTTAACTGCACAACAGGCGTCTTGTAAGGATCGAACCTGGCATCGGTATTATGGTGTACACCATATACGCGGCCCTGCTGTACTTTTTCCTGGAGGAACCGCGCCCACTGGGCAGAATTCTCCGTCACATTAGCAGTAAGTTTCCGTATGTAGTTCGGGTCGCCAATAATTGTATTTGCAAGCTTAATGCCAATTGCTAACGGAGAGAAGGTTGTCATTGCAAAATCAGGAGGCAGCAACTTGTTCATGCGGGCAATGGCAGTAGGCCTGGCTTCATCGTAAGGGTTATGCAGCATAAATATTTTGCCCATTCTGTCGGCATCAGGCAGTTCGCTGAAGTAGGGGCCGGTATGCCAGTCATTGGCAATTACCGCATCAATTTTGCCGTTAAATTGCTTTTGATCGCAGCGATTACCGGACTGATCGGAACTGCCTTCCAAATCCGGAGTAAATGCCGCGGCAGCCCGGCAAAACATCATGATGGACTTGAAAATCCGGTCGTTGGGCCATGGGTTCTCAGGCCGATCCTCTGGTAGGCGTCTGCCATCTTCATCCGTGCGGGGGCCAAAGTAAAGAACCTGGTGATCAAAGTACTTTTCGTTCTTAATGGCGTAAACCCAGGTGTCGTTTTCTTTTTCGTACTTGCTGTAGAGTTCGAATTTTTCAATGCCGTCTTGAGTGGGCAACAGCTTAAACTTACCAGTGTACTCAAAACCCTCAAGCCCTTTCAACATAGGCATCAAGACCCGGCAGTCCTGTTTTGCGCCATTGAGTTTCGATCGGTTTTCGTTAATCCCTTTTGGGATCAGGACGGATGCCGTTCCCAATCCACCGCCGCCAACCCGGTAAGGGCGCTCGACCGTTAGGAAAAGAAGGTTTTTACCGGCGCGCTGGGCGGCCCTCCTGGAGAATCGGATGACCTGGATGTTATCCGATTGGTTGATTTGAAGGTTATTTGGCCGCTGCTCCGGCGACCAGGGCCGAATGTAGCCAGACGGTCTAAAAGACAATGTATTGCCCAATGACAATGCTGCAATCATACTATACACCCCATATTATTATTTAGGCGTCGCGGTTCACGCCTTATTCCTCCTTAAGTACAAGTGAATGAATAACGAATATACCCTATTTTGAAAATAATGAATAATTTAAAACCGCATCTACTACTATCCAATAGGAGGTGCAAATTGTAAAGCCTTTGCTTGAAAGTTGAAACAATTATGTTACGCTTAAGGCGCAATACAAGTGCTTTAAGTTCATCATGAGTCCTGTAACCGCAACTCCGGGCAAACCTGTCACACCTCACAATATGCCGTTTACGGCACACCTTGCCGAGCTGAGGCGCAGACTGCTGGTTTGTCTGGCCACGGTTATGCTTTCAACGGGATTGTCCTTTTATTTTGCCAAGCCTTTAATTCAAGCCCTGCAAAAACTGACGCCGGAAGGGACGTTATTTGTCCAGCTAACACCGGGAGAGGTCTTTTTATCAACGTTCAAATTTTCCGTGATGGCTGGTATAGGGCTGTCTCTGCCGGTCATCCTTTACCAGGTCATCCGGTTTATCAGCCCCGGCCTGGAAGGAAAGGAAAGACGCCTGGTTATTCCGCTTGTGGCGTTAGGCTTTGCTCTTTTTATGGCTGGTATTGCGTTTGGGTACGGCGTGATATTGCCCGCCATGCTGCATTTTTTGCTGGATTATGGCAGCGAGTTTGCCCAAAACCAGTTAAGTTTTGCCAGTTTCCTGGATTTTTGCGGCGGGTTTATATTCGCATCCGGCCTTACGTTCCAAGTGCCGCTGTTTTTGCTGTTTGCCTCTCTTATAGGATTTACCTCTTCCTCCGCGTTGCTTGCCCAATGGAAGTGGGCTGTGGTGGCGTGCTTTTTACTTGGCGCAATCGTTACCCCATCACCTGATCCTTTCTCGCAATTGCTGATGGCCGGATGTCTCTTCGGGTTGTATGGGGTCAGTGTCGGGTTAATTAAAATCTTTGGGAAGTAACCTGGATGTTTGACTACCCTACTGAGGCCGTTATTTGTTAAAATGGCTTCTGGCGAGCCGGGCTCCAGGTTGGCGGCAACCGTAAACAGCCTGGTTGGAATAACGGCAAGCTGCATTCTCGACTTCTTCTCGAATACGCCAGTAACAGCGACGCTGCTCTCTATTTTTCCATTATAAATGGAAGGTGAACTTTAATGGATGTAACCATCGTGTTTGTTTTGTTTGTAAAAGGTTGAATCTGGTAATCTTCAAGCATCGCCTATCGCAAAACAGGATAGCATTTCTGCTACCCTGTAAAAAAGATTTTCCAATGCAAAGAATAGAGACTTATTGGAAAGATTGTCTTAGATGAGAAACGAGTGCGGACATACCCCCATAGGCATTACTCCAGAATTGCTGCACAGTTTGGCCAGGAAGCGTTGAGCTAGTTTGTTCACATGAAAGTTTCCAATCATTTCCTGCTGGATCTGTAAACTTTAAACTAACTGTGTCCCAAGTATCTTGCTTAGAACCTGGAGACGATAATGGATAAATTGCATATTCAAAGCTAGGATTTTTGCTGCCCCTTGGTAATTCAATCTGGCCTGAGTTTAATAAAGGAGCAACTTGGCGCAAACGTTGAGAATATCTTTGTTGCTTAATATCCTTATTTGTCGATGTAGCTCTAAAATTATTCACTCGGCAAGTCAGCATTTTTTAACCTCCGCTGTTTCTTAAAACTAGCAGAAGTAAAACAGAAGCCTAACTAAAATTGCCCTACCTGAATTATGTAATGCATTCCATCGCCGCAAAGTAGTTTTTGCATGCAATATCCAGCAGTTGGGGCGTCATTCTGGGTTCGGTTCCCAGGAAGGCGGCCGTATTGCGAATCTGATCCAGGATATCGCGCGGATGGCAGACCCGGAACCCCCGCTTGCCGTTGTAATGGTTGGTTACCAGGTAGGAAACCATGGCCTCATCGTGCGGAATGCCGTACTTATCGCACTGGAACTTGAAGACATGGCGGAATTCGGCTTCCGTGGGATTGGTAATTTCAATCTTGTAGGGAATCCGGCGCAGGAAGGCGTCATCCACCAGTTCCTGGGGGTTCAGGTTGGTGGAAAAGATGATTAACTCATCAAACGGAACCTGGATCTTTTTCCCGTTCGGCAGGAGCAGAAAGTCGTAATGTTTTTCCAGCGGCACAATCCAACGGTTCAGCAGGTCTTTCGGGTCAATCCGCTGGCGGCCGAAGTCGTCAATCAGAAAGGTGCCGCAATTGGCCTTCATCTGTAACGGGGCTTCGGAGATTTTAAGCGTTGGGTTGTATTTGATATCGAGCGCTTCCATCGTCAGTTCGCCACCCACGATTACCGTGGGGCGCTTAATCCGAATCCAGCGGGTGTCGTACTTCAGGTTATCATCCACCGGCACGGCCTCGTGGTTCTGCGGGTCGTAGAGTTGCACGATTTCCCCTTCGATCCACAAAGTCTTGGGGATAAAAATATCCTCCTGGAAGCAATTGCAGATGCGCTCGGCAATGGTTGTCTTCCCGTTCCCCGGCTCGCCGAAAAGAAAGATACCCCGGCCGGAGTTAATCGCCGGGCCAATGGTGTTTAAAACATCATCGCTCACAATAATATCCGAGTAAGCCCGTTTCAGGTCGGCCACTTTGGGCGCTTCCCGCCGAATGCTCTGTGCGTAGACGCTTTGGATGTATTCCTCGTAGCGAACCGGTGTTGCGCCCATATAGGCGCAGTACTCCTTGGCAATCATGGCGCTTTGCTTACCCGCATCCGTCAGGGCATAATAAAAATCGCCGAACGCTGCGGTGGTGCGGTGTGCCACGAACATCCGGGCCTTGAGATCGGCCAGAATGGGATTGACCACTTTGAACGGCATGGAAATCTCATCTGCAATTTCCCGTCCGGCCAGCACGCCTTTTGCAAGCAACGCCTTAAAAATCAATTCCTCCACCAGGACAGGGGAAATCCCGGTTTCCTCCAACGTTTGCGGCATTGCCGGGAAATAGGCGAACGCGTGTTGCGGTTGGGGAGCGGTTTCCTGAACCATCGTTTCTTCCGGGTAACTTAGCATCTTGGGATTCCCTTCTATACACCTAACTTATTCCATTTAGCCCAGCAAGGCCTTAAGGGGAAATGGCACTATCGTTCACCCCTTAATGGGGCTTTCGGCAAAACGGTTGAAAAATTTATTTGAAACTAAATTTGTTACAGACTTGCTGCATTACGTAAAATCTACAACTCAAAATCTTTCAATTTAAAGTTTTCCGATATCATGAGATTAGCTGTCAGATAGTTGTTTTTGTGTTCGTGGATAAAGAGGTTATAGAGGTTTAAACAAGCCTCAGGAAGGAATGAGTTAGGCCGAATGGCTTTGCATGCCGTACGAGATGTAGCGGAAAATCCTTTTGAACGGATTCCGCCACAAAGCACAGAAGCGGAACAAGCAACATTGGGCAGCATCCTGGTTGATCCGGATGCCCTGCTCAAGATTGTGGAGATTATCAAACCCGTCGATTTTTATCGCAGCCACCATGCGCTGATTTTCGAAACCATCCTGGAACTCTTCGATAAAAGCGAACCGGTCGATATTGTCACGGTTTCAGAGCGGCTGAAGGATAAAGACAAACTGGATGAAGTCGGTGGCCGCTCCTACATTAACGACTTGGCCCTGGCAATCGCTACCAGCGAGAACGTGGAGCATTACGCTTACATCATCAAGGCAAAAGCCAAGTTGCGGTCGCTCATCAGCGCCGGGACGGATATTGTTTACACCGCCTACGAGGAAACGGACGCCGAGGCCGCCATTGATAAGGCCGAGCAGCTGGTTTTCAATATTTCTCAGCAAGCATCAACTCAAGATTTAGTGGCGATTAAGGACATCCTGCCGATCAGCTACGACCAAATCGAGGATCGCTTCAACAACAAGGGCACACTCATGGGTGTGGCCAGCGGGTTCTACGACCTGGATACGATGACCAGCGGCTTCCAGCAATCCGACCTCATCATCGTCGCAGCCCGTCCTTCCATGGGGAAGACGGCTTTTTGTTTGAACATCGCCACGCATGTCGCCCTGCACGAACGTCGCCCGGTGTTAATCTTCAGCCTGGAGATGTCCAAGGAGCAACTGGTTTCCAGGATGCTCTGCTCCGAGGCCGAAGTGGACGCCCAGCGCATCCGCACCGGGGAAATTCACCAGCAGGATTTTGCCAAGCTCTCCAGCGCCATGGGCCGCCTTGGGGATGCCCCGATGTATATTGATGATACGCCCGGCGTTTCCCTGATGGAGCTGCGCGCAAAGGCCCGTAAACTCAAAATGGAGTTGGGGGATATGGGCCTGATCATCATCGACTACTTGCAGTTGATGGAGGCGGGTTTGGGCAGCAAAGGCAAGGGGGAAAACCGCGTGCAGGAGATCTCCGCCATCTCCCGCGGCCTGAAAGGGATTGCGCGGGAGATTAAAGCCCCGGTTATCGCTCTCTCGCAGCTCTCCCGCGCCGTGGAAAGCCGGGAAGACAAGAAACCCATGCTCAGCGACCTCCGGGAATCCGGCTCCATCGAGCAGGATGCCGACCTGGTTATGTTCCTCTTCCGCGACGAATACTACACCAAGGATATGTCCGAAAAACCCGGCACGGCCACCGTCATTATCGCCAAACAGCGTAACGGCCCCGTCGGGGAATTTGACCTGCTCTTCCGCAACAACATCACCAAGTTCCTCAACCCGGCTGGCGCCCACACCCAGATTTTCTAAGGCATTGCGCCGCAGTCTCTTATTTTCTGAAGTGTGCTTTACAGCACTTTATTCTTACTATATTTATCTTTCAACCAATTGGGTTCGTTTCGCACAGTTACAATTGGGTTCGTTCGTTCATTTTTGAAAACCATCACTTTTACGTTAACCGCGCCAAACATTAAGATTCGGTGTGCCGCCTTAAGACCTGAGAAATCTCAGTTAAAAACGGGGAAACAGGAGCGGTTTTTGGGTATAGTAAAAAAAGATTGATACGCATTTCCTGCATAAAGGAGAGTTGAAAATGAAATACCGCAACGTTGCCAATACCAATATTTCCGTGTCCGAAGTCGGCTTGGGCCTCTGGACGCTTTCTACCGGGTGGTGGGGAGATGTCACCGATGAGCAGGCCATTGCCATGATGCGCAAAGCCTACGAGGATTACGGCATTACCCTGTTCGACGCGGCTGACACCTACGGCGCAGGCCGCAGCGAGGAATTATTGAATAAGGCGTTTGGCCATATGCGGGATAAAGTGGTCTATGCCACGAAATTTGGTTATGACTTTTACAACAACGATACCTCCAGGGCCGGACAGCGCGAACTGCCCCAGGACTTGCGGCCCGAGTTCATCCGCTTTGCCTGCGAGCAAAGCCTGAAGCGTATGGGCACGGATAGCATCGATATCTACCAGATTCACAACGCCAAGATGGAGCATATTGATGATGATGCCATCTACGAAACCCTGGAAGCATTGAAAAGCGAAGGCAAGATACGGCATTACGGTGTGGCTCTCGGCCCGGCGATTGGTTGGCTGGCCGAAGGCGTGCGCGCCATTCGCGAGCGCAAAGTGCCGGTGCTTCAAGTCATCCATAACATCCTGGAGCAGCACCCGGGTAATGCCTTCCTGGAAGAAAGCCGCCGCAACGGAAACGTGACCTCCATGCTGGTTCGGGTTCCCCATGCCTCCGGTATGCTGGAGGGGCATTATACATTGGAGACCAAGTTTGACCCGAAGGATCACCGCTCGCACCGCCCACGGCACTGGCTGACCAACGGCGTTAAAAAAGTCGAGCAGCTTCGCTTCCTGGAAAAGCCCAACCGTACACTGGGCCAGGCTGCGCTTAAGTTCCTCCTGGCGGATCCTTTAGTCTGCGCCACGCTGCCGAACATTTATGATGAAGCCCAGTTGCATGAGTTTGGCTCCGCACCGGATTGCCCGGACTTGACCCAGGACGAGCTGGATAAAATTCAGGCCCTGGTTGCGGACAACTTCGGCATTACCGATGAGCCCCCAATGCACTATAAAGGCACTATGGATTATCCTTACGAAGATAAAGAGCCGGCCTTAGCGCACTAGCTTATCAAACTGCCACAAACGGGGATCCGTGAGCGCCGGGTTGGGAATATGAAGTGCTTTGGACGCCTCCAGTTGCTCCGGCTGAAGGCGCTCCATTTGAGAAACCGCCAGGTTTTGGAGTAGTTGTTCTATCGAAATAACACCTGTCAGCACGGTGCTGACGGCCGGATGGCTCAGGACATAAAGCAGCGCCAATTGCGGAATAGGGAGGCCTCGGCGCTCGAAAAAGTCCGGCAACTGCTGCGCACGCCGATGAAGCTCCTTCAGCGGTTCCGGCGTGTCTTCCTCAGTGGCTGTCATGGCGCCTTTCAGCATGGCAGAACGGATGATGAGACCCGCCTGATGCTCGGCAGCCAGGTCGAATATCGGCTTTACCTGCTGGTTAAACAGGTTGAACTCCACCTGCACCGTATCCCAATACCCTTGCTCAATGGCCTTCTCCGGTGCGGAAACCCCATAGGTCGTAACCCCTTGATACCGAATCCACTCCCGATGACGCGCCTGGGCCAGCAGATCGAGGATGACTTCGCGATCCAGCAGGGCTTCTGCTGCGTTGTGGACTTGTAACAAATCGATGGTTTCCCTGTCCAGCGCACGACGAGACTGCTCGATGGATTGCCGGATAGCTTTCGCCATTTCATCGTCCGTCATCTCCGGCGAGAGTGCCTCCAGCTTGGTTGCAACGACAACCTCCTCCTGGCGTCGCTTCAGAGAACGACCGATGATCGCCTCACTATTCCCATAGTTCCGTGCCGTATCCAGGAAGTTAACCCCTTCGGCATAAGCCCGATCCAGGATGGCAAGGGACTGGGCCTCGGTAAGGCTAGGGAGGTTGCCGTCCTTATCCGGGACGCCATACGGCAAGCCAAGCTGGACAGTCCCCAGGCTGATTTCTGAAACGCGTAAACCGGTTTTCCCTAACGCCCTGTACTGCATCAGATGATGGTAAAACCTCCATCCACCACCAGGTTATGCCCGGTTACGTAGCTTGATGCGTCGGAAGCCAGGAAAACTAACGGGCCCCGTATTTCCTCCCGGTTCATCATCCGCCCCAGGGGGGTACGGCGATGGTAGTTCTCCCGAAACACCGGATGGTTGTTCGATTCATCCAACACCCCGCCGGGGGTAATCGCATTGACACGAATACCCTGGTGCCCCCAGTAGGATGCAAGGTACTTTGTCATCTGTAGGACGGCGGCCTTACCGGTGCCATACACCACGGAACTGTTAAAGCCGGAGTCCCCATAAATGTTCTGATCCGGCGCGACAAGCCCATAAATGGATGCAATATTGATGATGCTGCCATTGCCCTGTTTCACCATGTGCTGGCCCGCAGCCTGGCAACACAGGAACATCCCCGTCACAATCTGATCCAGCGTTGCGGACCATTCGCCCTGGGTGAGTTGCTCCACCCGTTTGGCCGTATTGCCGGTAACATTATTCACCAGGATATCCAACCGGCCAAAATGACTGATCGCCTGATCAACAATTGCCTGGATGGATTGCGCATCCTGCATATCGGCATGCATTGCCATACACTCCCCGTCAGTCTTGCGGTTAATCTCCAGCTGCAGGTGCGTCAATGGTTCCGGGTTGCGGGCAACCGCGACAACACGGGCGCCCATTTCCGCCAGGGCAATACTCATTTGCGTACCCAGCTTGCCGGTTGCGCCAGAAATCAAGGCCACCTTGTCTTTTAAGCTAAAAAGCGATGCCGTGCCTGATTGCACCTGTGTTTCGGTCATGGGCCTCTCTTTTCCCAACAACAAAAAGCAGATGGGTTTATTGTATGACAATTGCCTATAAAATCCTATGAGCCTTACAGGACAGAGTACCTGGATAGAATTTGAAAACAGTGCGAATACTTTAATCCGTAAAGTTTGTTTCCAACGTTATCTTTAAATTCTCTGGCTTGATTCGGAAGCTCTTGGTAAAATATCCCTAGCTTGGTATATCGTTCCCCTGGTGAAAACGCCTACAGGTAGAAGAAGAGGCTGAATGAAATTTTCCCTGTTCCCCGCTCGCAGTATCCCGCCTGCTTTTTGTTTGACGATCCTGATTGCTTCCTTGCAGGCCGGGACAGGGGTTTATGCTGAAAACGCCGGCCCTCCCCTTCCCGCGATGCCCCTAGCGACTGAAACAATTGCCTTCGCCTCACCGGCCCCCTTACCCAAAGCGCCTTCTCAAAAAATATCGAATGCAGCGCCGCTACCCCCAACGCCAACCGAGTTTGTTGCGCAAGCGGTTGAGCCGCCGGAAGCCTCCCAAAACGCAGTCCAGTATCAAACGCCGCCTGCGGATGCTTCTGCACCATCTTCGCAGGTGGAAACGCCTTCGACCCCGGCGATGACTTCTTCGGAAACGTTGACTGAAACCACGGCGCCCGAGCCCGCAGGAAAGTTGCAGGTGCAGTCTACCGACCCGGATTCCGGTGAAACCGTGAATATCCATATCAACAGCGAGTCCCTGAGCTATGATCCGGGAAGCGGTATCTATACGGCCACGGGCGAAGTCTACATTATTATCCCCGAGAAGAATACCGAGCTGCTTGCCGACAAGGTCGTGTTTAACGAAAAGGCCGATGATATGGTTGCCACCGGGAACGTCTTCATCATCCGGGACGGCAATGTCATTGGCAGCAAAAAAGCCCGCTACGACTTTAACAAGGAAATCTCCTACTTTACCAAGCCGCGCACTATGTCGGAAAACTTTAAAATCCAGTCCGAATACGGCGTGCGCACGGATCAATATATGATCCTGGAAGATGGGCGCTTACTGGTGGATGAAAACGCCTTGAAACGATACAGCCGGCGGTTCCAGCGCCGGGGCGTGCGGCTTGGAAACGGCGCGGTTTATGCAACCTATTCCGCAAACTTCCAGCGACGTTTTACCACCGGGGCAATCGGCCGCCTGGCTTTTATCGACCCTACCCTACTGGACGCCATGGGCTACAACATGTTTGAGGATGAGGAGCTGACAAGCCCTGAAGCGCAAATTGTGGACAAGCCCATTAGCCCCAAGGATGTTGCTGCAATTGACTTTGATCCGGACAATGACCTTTATCACACGCACTCCAACGAAATAAACATTTACCGCGCCTTGGACGGGTTTGATGAAATCAAGCTGGAGGGCACCACCTTCCGCTATAACGATGTTCCTGTTTTTTACGCCCCTCGATTGGACTTTGGTTATAGTGAAACCGACGGGTTTATGAGTTATCTGGGGCCACGTATCGGGTATAACCTGGATTACGGCGGTGTATACGCAGGCCCTGGCTTTGATTTCAGGGTTCATAACGGCTGGCTGAAACTTTCCCCCATTGTCTCATATGGTGGTGGAAGAAGGCTCCGGGTTTCAAGCTCTCGGCTAAACCCGGATATTACGCCCAAACCCGGCATGGGTTTAATCGCCAATTATCGCTCCGCGAATAACCGGACCGAGTTTGGCTATAATTCGACCGTCCGTGAGCCTATCTTCCTGATGGAGCATCGGATTAACGGGCAAAGTGAGAACCGCATCCGGTTAGGGTACAACCAGTTTTACAACAACGGCTTTTTTAACATCGAGCGTCCCAACATTATTGCCGAGTATGTCCATTTGGATAGCAAGCGGTTTAACGATAAATTGCTGGTGAGAACCTACACCACGGCAGGGATTGCACGGGATGAGTTTTTCCCCACGCGGGAAAGCCGGTATTTTGTTGCTCCTAACGTTTTAACCCCGGTTACAACCGCACGCGTGCAATTCCAGGCGCAGGCCATTACGCCCCAGCCCCTGTTTTACCTGGGGAATTTCGGGGCGGTTGGGGCCATTGCCCAAACCCGGCTTTCCGGCTACGGCACCGGCGATTTCTACGGCATCGCCCAGGGAGGGCCCTACTTAACCTTGCTGGCAGGACCGTTTTATTCACAAACGCGTTACTTGTACGGGACTGTGTTTGGGGAGAGCCCCTTCGTCTTCGATACCTATTTCCGCGGCCGGAATTACGTTCAAACCGTCAACTCCATTGACCTGGGCAAGTACTTGACGCTGGGAACGTTCCTCGGGTTTAACCTCAACCGGGATAACGCGCGGAATGACCTGTTGGTAGACAACCGGGTTTTCCTGTCCACCGGCTCCAAGAACGTTAAATTCTCCCTGGCGTTTGATTTAATTCAAAAGCGGACATTCTTCGGTATTATGATTAACCCGGAATCCTCGCAGATAGTAATGGACTTTAATACGCTTAACCTGTTTCAGCCTGGTTACGAACCGGACAGGCACTTTCCTCCGCCGGAAGTGGTTGCGCCCAAGTACAAGCCAAAGAAAGACAAAGAGAACGACGCAAAAGACGAGCCCAAACCGGAACAGGAAACGCCTGAACAATCTTAGCTGGCATTATCGTTGTCTGACCTAAACCTCTCTGTCGACGTTACGTCCAAGGTTTTTTAAATGGAAAAGTAAGATATAGCAAAAAAAAACCCTCTACATCGTGGTAGAGAGTTGATAGGAATTGAGAGTTAGGAGAAGAAAGTGATGTTTTGTATATATATAAAAGCGCTTTTTTTTGAACCGATGACGGATGTTAACTGAATGTTACGGCTATAACAAGTGATTTAAGAATTTCTTTAGCTTTGTGCGACGGGGCTATTGGAGGATTCCATCCCGAATATTGCAGCACTGACTGACCCATCGATAAATCCACGAGGGCGAACGAAAGCCAGCGAAACTTTAAGTTTTCACGGCTTTGGCCGAAACCATAGCACGCGTCAAGGAGTGTCGATATGTCCGCTTGCCCCCGATCATCGTCCCAAGGTTTCAGTTTGGTGGAAGTGCTTTTTGCCCTTTCACTTCTCGGCGTCCTCGCGGTCCTGACCATTCCGGGAGTAATTTATAGCACTGCCAGTAATAACGCCCTGTTTAAATGTAAAAATGTAACCGCAGAGCTTTTGGTTGCAACGGAAAAGCGGGATCGCAAATCCACCGATTTATCCACTTCAACCGTTCCTGAGCAAATTGCGAATGAGATGAGATACACTGCCAAAGTAACCAGTGGTAAATTGGTCAGCAGTAACAGTCTTCCGTGTAGCAATGCCAATCCCTGTTACCGCTTGCCGGATGGTGGCGTCATCCGGATTGGCGGTTGGAATATGGCTTCTTCCATCGCAACGTTTCATTACGACCCGGATGCTGCCAATCCCGCTCCTTATGACTTGCCAGGCGTTGACCTTCGGCTGGATTACCGGACAAGACGGATTGCGACACGTGACGCCTTTGATGGCACCAGCGGCTGGGATCCGCCGTATGTTCGCGCTTGGACGAGATTATAAAGCCACACCACAACAATTAAAAGAAAAGAGGCTTACGCAGGTAAGCCTCTTTTAGCTGATGTACGATTGAGAGTGTGATTTGTGAAATAAATCCGATATTTTAAATCAGCAGCTCCTCCAGCTGGGTATCTTCTATCAGCGGGCCCAAGGGCTGCCCATACGCCTGGGAAATCAACCTTAAATTCTGTCTTTCACGGTGCAGTTTTTTTGTCGTCTTTTGCTTCTTCAGGCTCGACCGTTTATCCTCCACGGCCAATTCCTTAACATCCCATTTTGACATTGGTTGCTCCTATCCATTTGTAGAGAATCACGACAACGAGAATTTGAGAGCATTCTACTTGGAGCCCCCGCAGAGATCATTGCTCAAAAGGATAATATACCTATTCGGTATTCGTAATTGAAAATATATGGCTCGTATTCCAATATGCACAGAAGGAAATGGGTTGCCCTCAAGCAATGACCGTCCTTCAAGTACTGGTGTTTGGGTTTTAATATATGAAGAAATGTTGCCTTGAAGTAGCAACTTTTTGTTTGAGCCGGTTTAATAACAGTATGAAAAACAGACGCAACAACCTGAATCATCTGCACCATCATCACCACAACCATTTGTTGGAGATGACGGGCCCGTTGCTGCTTTTTTAAAAAAATCTGTAAAGACCAATCAGAAGCCACCGTCATTCTCCCGAATCAAACGGTGGCTTTTCTGATTGGGTAAATTTACAGGATGCGAGAAAAATGACGACCCTCAACCCGGTACAACAAAATATCCCCAACAGGCCGGTGCAGCAGGCTGCCCGGTTCAAAGGCTTTATGTCACCCGCTGCTATTGGCGCTATCGACAGCAAATTATCATGGATCCAGGCGGACAGGGTGCGCGAGATGTTTCTGGAGGACTTGGGCGGCTTTGGGCTGCTACGAACTGGCATGGATCTGTTCCGGCAATATTTCATCAAGCCGGAAGACCGCGTGCAGGAGAAACAACTCAACTGGTCCGCCGCCCGCGAGCGCTTATTTCGGGAAGTGATGTCGATCCTCACGGATAATGTGTCCGGCGGATTAGTGGCCTTCGGCCTGGCGTCGCTACTCAGTCGGTTCCGCAAGCCCAACTTTGCCAACCACTTTACCAGTAACGAAACCATGGAATTTTTTAAGGCCGTTGCGAAACAAAGCCCGGATGAAGCCGCATTTATCAATAACCTGAGCAACACCGTTTCCAGGAAGCACAGCCCGGCCATCGCCCAGATTATGACCCGATTGGCGAACCAGGCGCCGAAGGCCAAAAACGCTCTGAGCAATGGGGATGCCGCCGTACAGATTGCCAAACTATTGAATCCCAACCGGCAAACACTGGACAAAGTGGTTTCGTTCAAGCAGTTGAAACACACGGTGCAATTGGATGACCTGCTGGACGATACCACCAGGTTTGTGCAGTTTATGCGCAAGCGTTCCGGCAAGGCCGGCAACTGGAATACACGCGCCATCAACAGCATTACGGAAACCTTGAAGGTCAACAAATGGCGTCTGCCGATTGGCTTAGGGTTTGCCATGGCGGCGACACTGGCCGTCCCCTATATCAACACCTTTATTACCCGAAAATTGGATGGGACAACCATGTATCCCGGCGAAATGGGATTAAGGGAAAAGCAGGAAGCGGAAACCAAGCCTAAAAACGCCGCCGAGAAATTTTTCCCTTATCTCACGCAATCGTTGAAGGAAGGGAAGATCGGCCCCCTGCTGGGCGCGCTGATTCCCTTGCCGTTTGCATTCGGCATATTCGATGCGGTGAAGCTCTCGCTTGGGGATTGGCGCAACGCGTTGAACAATCCTTTCTCCAAAAACTTCCTCAAACGCCTGGGCTCTATGATGCAGTTTGGAAAAGGCCTACCATTCACGACGCCGCAACAGATGGCGTCGTGTTTTGCGTTTCTCATCTTCTCCCGGCTTACTGCGGCCCGCAGCGAGATTGAGTATCGCGAGCGCATGGTGGACTCCTTCCTGGGCTGGGGCCTGTGGATCCTGATGACCCCGTTGGCCAAACGCTTTATTGCCGGCTTGGTAGATAAAAATATGATGAAGCCCAGCGGCAATGGCGGCAGCATCCTGAAGCGCCGTATTGAAATTGAGAAACTGCTGCCCAAACCGCTTTCCACTTATGCGGGCACCCTTGGCAAATTTATCCTCATCAGCGCGGGAAGCCTGGCCTTATCGCTCTTCCTCACAGGCATCGCCGAACCCTACCTGGCCATTAAGTGGACCGAGTGGCAAGTAAAACGAAAAAAGCGCCAACAACCACCACCGGAGGCAAAGCCAACTCCGCAGCCGGTGTTTCGTATTCCAATGCAACCATTAAGCCAGCCCTGGCTTAATCCGGCGGTTCCCGTTAACAGGGCGTTCTATCCCATGCCGCCTGCTTTTGCTGCAAAAATGCAGCCGTCCTAACTTCAAGTCCGTTTTATAGTTTCGTTGTTGCCCCACAAGCCGAACAGGCATAGCTAGGCTGTCCCCAGGAATCCATGCCTTTGTAATTCATCGGCTGGCCGCATTTACAAAGCACGCCTTCTTCCTGATCGCGGGGTTTGGAGCCTTCGCACGAGGACTTCATGCACAACTTGCCTTCCGGCTTCATTACAAGGCGGCCACTACATACGGGGCATCGATCCATGTTGGTTACTCTCCCTTCGCTATTTTTGGCGCTGATAACAAAACTGAATGGTTTAAACAGAGACACCGAGTTGTTACAACCGTTTGTAAAGCGGCTGAACCCGTGCAACAGCCCTTATAGTATGCCACGAAGGCATTAATTGTAAAACTATCCTCCCCATGCAAAACATTGGGACAATCCAACCCGTTGGCAGGGTTTTAAAAAAGTAGATTTTGGAACCTCATTTACTATTACATTAGTAAACTGATGATCCCCGCCCTCTTTTCGGATATAGTGTACCCAGCCTCACCCCTAACGAAGATGGAAGTATGACGACCAATGGTTTTTAGCAGTTGGCTTTATGTGTTTTTCCTTTTAATCACGGTTCTTCTGTATTGGAACCTCCCTCACCGCTTTAGGGTGCCATTGCTGCTGGTTGCCAGCTATGTGTTTTATATGAGCTGGAGCCCGCCTTTCGGTCTTATTTACGCCCCCGTTATTTTTGGGGATAGCGCATATTTTTACTTTCTCAGCGTCGCCATGGTCAAATGGCCCAAGTATAAAAAACACCTGCTGATCTTCGGGATCACAACGGAACTGATGCTGCTGGCCTACTTCAAGTACGCGAACTTCTTCGCGCAAAGCATTGAAGCTATGTTGACCGCAATGAACCTCCCGGCCTACCACTTTGAGACCCATACCTTTCTCCCCTTGGCGATTTCGTTTACCAATTTCATCCTGATCAGTTACCTGGTCGATATTTATCGGGGGACTGAGAAGCCAGACACCTTTGTGCGGTTTTCAACGTATGTTGCTTTCTTCCCCCACCTGATTGCCGGCCCGATTGTTCGCGCCAGCGAATTACTGCACCAGTTCGACAGTAATCCTGCTTTCAAGTGGGAAAACGTGGTTAAAGGCATTCACAAATTCTGCACCGGGCTTTTTATCAAATTGTTCGTTGCGGATGTGATTGCGGTTTACGTCAACATGATCTACGGTAATGCCGATTTGCAGGGCTTTAACAGCAGTTGGGTGGCAACTTACGGTTTTGCCATTCAAATTTTCTGCGACTTCCTGGGATATACGTTGATGGCGCAAGGTTCTGCGCTGCTAATGGGGTATACCTTGCCGGAAAACTTTAATGCCCCCTACTTCGCCAAAAACATTACGGATTTCTGGCGACGTTGGCACATCTCCCTTTCCCGCTGGCTCCGGGATTACCTGTATATCCCGCTGGGCGGCTCCCGATGCTCGCGCTTCCGCACGTATCTCAACCTGTTTATCACAATGGGCTTAGGCGGCCTATGGCATGGCGCCAGTTGGAACTTTGTCATCTGGGGGCTTTACCAGGGCCTTCTGCTATCGCTGCACAAGTTTTGTATGTATTTTAAAATCAACCGCCTCATTCCCGGCCCGGTTGCCGTCCTGCTCACCTTCCACCTGGTTTGCATCGGTTGGGTGTTTTTCCGGGCACAAACACTGGAGCAGGCCCTGCATATGATTGGCACCATGCTCAACCCGATGGAGATGGCCACCGTTGCCCATGAGATCGTCAACGCGGTGGAGTCCGGCACGGAGTCGCTCGATTTAACATCCGCGCTCTTCATTATCCTTATGTTCTTCCTGATGCATTGGCTCATCCGCACCTACCGGGATAAAATCAGCAGCCCACTGCTGAAGGATTGCGCCATTGCCGTCGGGTACTTTGCGCTCATCTATTTCGGGCTGACGATGAGCCCGCAAACCCAACAGTTCATTTACTTCCAATTCTAGGTGCAACGTTATGCTATTCCGATTATTCAGACCCATCCTCCTCGGCCTCGTTTTCTTCCTGGCCTTTAACCTGTTTTTGACCGTCGGGGTGCAAGTGGTGCCCAAAGTGCGCGACAAGCTCAATGTGCGTTCGGACAACCTGCTGCCGCAGAAGCTGGAACTGCTTGAAGCAAGCCCCTCCAAGCAGTTTGACGTTCTTTTTTTGGGAACCTCCCAAACCAATAATGGGTTTGCCACACATGCCTTTGAGTCCGCGCTGCCTGGCCAGTCTGTTCAATCGTTTAACCTGGGCCTCCCCGGCAGCCGTTACGATGTGATGTTGACCCAGTTGGATTATCACATACGGCACTACGGTAAACCTAAAATGGTCATGCTGGAAGCCGCCGATAACCTGATGGAAGAAAACGGCCTGCATTATTACCTGCCGGCATTGCAGATGCGGACGCTTCTGGATATGGACACCCAGCTGATCCCCTTCATCTTTACCAACCCTGAAATTGCGATGAACGTGAAGAAGGAGCTTTTCTACTCTTCGTTTAGTGCGGTTTATCGCTTCCGGCTCCTGGTTTCGCCTATTAGCGTGCAGAAAAAACTAACCAGTACGTTTGAGAAAGCCTTACCGGCGTCACTCTCTGGAGCCGCCCATGCTAATAACAACCCAACCGAAGCCACTCCGGAAGATCCGGTTATCCAAAACAGTGCCTTTAGAGCCCATGGTTGGCATCCCAAGCCTGCAAGCCCCATGATGGCCACGCCAGAGGGGGTTAAGGAAAACGCCCGCCTGGCGGAAGGTTTCTACTTCGCCTCCATGGATAAGCTTTACTTTGACCGGCTGGAAGCAATGTTGGTGTATTGCAAACAGCAGGATATTCCGGTTGTTCTGGTTGGGTGGCCGAACCACCCGGAGTATTTAGCCCGTTTCAACAAGTCCAAGCTCAGCAAGGATTACTACAAAGGCCTTCGACAAATTAGCCAGCGTTATCACGTTCCCCTTATCGACCTGGATGACTATCGCCCGGAGCAGGTAGACGGCCTTTTCGCCGATGTTCGCCACCTGACTCCCAAGGGCGCGATTCTGTTCTCTGAAATCCTGGCAAAGCAAGTTTCAGGGCAAATCCAATTTAGCTTGGGCAAGCCAGCAAAAGCCAACCCGGTTTAACCCGGCGCTTTATCCGCAGGCGAAAGTAGCACGACCGTTTCCACATGATAGGTTTGTGGAAACATATCGAACGGCTGCACCCGATCAATTTTCCAACCCTGAGCCGTCAATTTTTGCAGATCCCGGGCCAAGGTTGTAGGGTTACAACTGACATAGATAATCTGTTGCTGGATATGTGTCGCCAACCAGTCCATCACATCCGCTTCACACCCGGTTCTGGGCGGGTCGAGGATGGCTGAGTCAAACGTTTCCGCTAAGGTGGATAGTGTTTTGACGGCATCTCCTTGTTGAAACTGGATATGACTGATGTTATTCATCTCCAGATTGGCTTTGCCGTTGCGAACTGCCTCGCTTGAAGATTCAATTGCCAGGATACGGGAATAACCTTCGTTCAGGTGGATCGAGAACAACCCGCTTCCGGCATAGAGGTCTATCAGGGAGCTAGAATGCACAGCAACCTCGGATAGCAATGCCAGCAGTTGTTCCGCAACCGGCGGGTTGACCTGGAAAAAGCTTCCGGGAGTAATGATATACCGATGCGCACCAAGTGTCTCCGTCATGCTGCTTTCACCGAATAAAGCCGTCCATCGTCCCGATTCCTGAATCATCACGCCAATGATTTCAGAAAACGCCGCTGTCAATTTTGCAATCAAAGGGGATAAACCGGACGCTAATTCCTCACCCATAAAGGATAGGAGAATGTTATCCTGCCGGTTTGATTTAACCTGAATATGCCGTACAGCCAGCCCTTGCGGCAAATTCTCCGCCAGCCAATGCGCCAGGGCTGTCCAGCGCTCAGGGATAATCCAGCAATGCTCAAAAGGCACCATTTCATGGCTTCGATACCGAAGATACCCGATGCGGGCCGGTAAAACGCGGGTGTCTACAACCCACTCCACCTTATTGCGGTAATGCCAGGTGTTGGCCGCAATACAAGGCGACACTTTCACATTGTTGAATTTGCCAATGCGTTCAAGGCTTTCCGACACAATCCGCTGCTTCCAGTCCAACTGGGCAGGCTGGGACAAATGTTGCCAGTGACAACCGCCACAAGTACCGAACACCGAACATGGCGGCTTCACACGCTCCGCTGCCGGGTTGGCTATTTCCACGACTTCGCCAAAGCAAACTTTTTTGCGTCGTTCCGCCAGTCGGATCGAAACGGCATCGCCGGGGGCAGTAAATGGAACAAACACCAATTCCCCCGAACCCAGCCGGGAAAGCCCATGGCCTTCGTAAACAAGCTTATCGATGGTAACGGTTTCAGTCGGGAACATTCTGGCATCCTTTGCATCTTGGATTAATCGTAAGCGGTTTAGCTGGAATCACCAAGCAGTTTTTCAATCATTCAATCTTTGCAGTCCACTGTAAAATCAGTTAAACTAATATTATTACTACTGTCCTGTCTTGTTGGGAGTCTGGTTATGAAACGGTTGATATCCTTCCTTTTTATTACTGTGTTTGCCCTGCTGGTCATGCAATATGTCAATTCCCGACAGTTGGACAACCATATGAATTCCATCGCGGCGTCCTTGCCTGTCCATGAGGTTTCAGAATCTGTAAAACCTGCCAATGCAGATGAAAATCCTGTGCAGGAAACGGTAAATGCCCGGATTGAAACCAATAAAGGCATGATGCGCGTAGAGCTATATACAAAAGCAGCCCCTGTCACAACGCAGAACTTTATTCGCCTCGCACAATCCGGCTTTTATAACGGGCTTGTCTTCCACCGCGTGGAGCCGGGTTTTGTCATCCAAACAGGCGACCCGACCGGCACGGGAAGCGGTGGCTCCGATAAAAAAATTCCCCTGGAGGTAACGGAACAGCTTAAGCATGATGGTCCGGGTGTTTTGGCCATGGCCCGCACCAGCGATCCTAATAGCGCCAGCAGCCAGTTTTATATCACGCTGGATGAAGCGTCTTTTCTGGATGGGCAGTATGCAGTGTTCGGCCGGGTGATCGAGGGCCTGGATGTCGCCGGCAAGATTAAACGGGGCGATAAGCTGATGAAGCTGACAATTGAAAACTAACAGCATCCCCTGCCCTCCCATTTTTGCTTTTATGAAAGGAATGACTTAGGCTGAAGGGCCTTGAGGCCAAGAGCTTAAGATTCGTAACGGTTTGATTTGACTTTCGCCGGTTTCCTCGCCAGAATAAGGGCAATAATCAACAGGTGACCCTTATTTATGCAATCTTCCTCGCCCGCAAAACCCGCTATTACCAACCCCGCAATCCGAAACATCGCCATTATCGCCCACGTAGACCACGGAAAGACCACGCTGGTGGACAGCATGTTCCGCCAAAGCGGTATTTTCCGCGAGAATGAACAAATTGCCGAACGCGCCATGGACTCTCACGATCTGGAAAGAGAACGCGGCATCACGATCCTGGCTAAGAATACCGCCATTCCCTATGGCGATCACCGCATTAACATTCTGGATACGCCAGGCCACGCGGACTTCTCCGGAGAAGTAGAGCGCGTATTAACCATGGTGGACGGTGCCCTGCTGGTTGTGGATGCGGTAGAAGGCCCGATGCCCCAAACCCGATTCGTGCTGCGCAAAGCGCTTGAGCTGGGCCTTACCATCGTGGTGGTCGTTAATAAAATGGATCGTCCGGCTGCGGATCCCGCGCGCGCGGTGGATCGGGTTATCGACCTGTTTATCGAGCTTGGCGCGGACGAAGATCAATTGCACTTCCCTGTGGTGTATGCCTGCGGCATGGCGGGAACGTCTGCGTTAGAGCCGACGGATGAGTTCAAGGATTTAACCCCGTTATTTCAGACCATTATCCAGAATATCCCGGCGCCGCCCGGCGATACGGAGTCCTCGCTCCAGCTCCAGGTTTCAACGCTGGATTACAACGATTACCTGGGCCGGATTATTATCGGCCGTATCCAACGCGGCACCATTCGTTTAGGGCAAACGGTCACGCTGGTTCAACGGGATGGCAGCCTGTCGCAGCACCGGGTAAGCAAGCTGTTCGGCTTCGAAGGCTTAAAACGGCTGGAAGTCGAAACTGCCTCTGCCGGGGATATTGTGGCGGTTGCAGGGATTCCGGAAGTCCAGATTGGGGAAACCATTACGGATCCGCAGAATCCCGAGCCGCTGCCGCTCATTTCCATTGAGGAACCCACGTTGAAAATGACCTTCTCCGTAAATACCAGCCCATTGGCTGGCCGCGAAGGCAAATTCGTCACCTCCCGCCAGATTAAGGATCGGCTGTGGCGCGAAGCCAAAAGCAATATCAGCCTTTTGGTAGAGGAAGGCAAAACCCCGGAAAGTTTTGTCGTGAGCGGTCGCGGCGAACTGCATCTGAGTATCCTGATTGAAACCATGCGCCGCGAAGGGTACGAGTTCCAGGTCAGCAAGCCTGAAGTTCTCACCAAGGAAATTGACGGCGTGTTGAACGAACCGTTTGAAACCCTGGTTCTGGATGTTCCCGAGGATATTGCCGGCGGCTGTATTGAACGCCTATGCCAGCGCCGGGGCGAAATGCAGCATATGGAAAACAATGCCGGCCGAACCCTGCTGGAATTCCACATTCCATCGCGTGGCTTGCTGGGCTTTCGCAGTGAGTTTATCCGCTTAACCCGTGGCCAGGGCATGATGACCCACGCCTTTATGGAGTTTCGTCCCTGGGTGGGAGAAATTGGCTCAACCCGCAATGGCGTTTTAGTGGCGCACGAAAACGGCGAAGCCACTGCATACTCCTTGAAAAACCTGGAAGATCGGGGCATCTATTTCATTAAACCCCGTGCCACGGTTTACCGAGGCATGATCGTGGGCGAACACAACCGCCAGAACGACCTGTTAGTGAACGTTTGCAAGGCCAAAAAACTGACTAACATGCGCAGCGCCACGGCGGATGTGTTGGAAGTCCTTTCAACGCCTATCGAAGTTACCCTGGAGTTTGGGTTGGACTACATTGCAACGGATGAGCTGATGGAAGTCACACCAGTCAGCATCCGCCTGCGCAAGGAAAACCTGAACTTCAAATAACACCAATGAGCAGTCAAGGCATTTCCAGGTCGCCTAGCATCGCCGGCCGCTTATCCTCTGTCTGATCGACCCGCTTGCCGCGGGTACGCTTGCTCTCCAGGTTGCTGCTAATAAATTCCTGGCTATGCACGTCTGTGGCATGCGCCTGGCGTTCCGTGCCCGGCTTGTGTTGCTGAGGCTGTCCAGCCTGGTTCCGGTATTCTCTCCGCTTTGACATTGTATTTTCCCCGATAACTGTCGCCATCATCATCTTATCGTGTTTATCGCACCCGTCTATTCCACAAAAGGCGCTCTCGCATCCGGTTAAAGCGCAACGGCTAAGACGGTTGTCGAATGAACAGAACGGGACTGCCGGGTATGATGATAGAAACCTGATGTATGCAATACCCGAGGAGAAATGCAATGGCGAAAGATAAACTTCCCCCTCACGATGATGTTCCGAATCAAAACCTGAGTACGCCGGACAAGGCCACCCGCACCGGGGATGTGTCAAAAGGGGCAAAGCCCAACAAGGATGACCAGGCGGGCGGTGGGAACCATGGCTGGGTTGGCGGCGGCGATCCTTACGGCAGCAAGGCCAAATAACCCATCACGATAAGGCGGCGTCCGGCTCCGGTGCTGGCTTGTGATCCTTTTCGATCCCCTGTGTCAGGCCGCGGGTTTGCAGCATGGTTCGGATGGTATAACCCATGCTGAGGATGACAAAGCCAATACCACCCAGGATTAATAACGGCAGGGTTTGGCCGGTTAAGGGGCCTATAATAAACATCATTGCGTTCAGTTCCGAGCCCCCCGGCATCGGAAGAATCCCCTTCTCCTTCATAAAGCGGCTATAACCGCTTATATTCCCCTTTTTAGAGCCATTTTGGACAGTCTTCGGCGTATACGGCAAGCCCATCCGAATACGCCCCAACAGGTTTTCGTTGGACATCCGAAGATTGAAAACCAGCAACAGCAACGTTGCAAGAACCAGAAACCTGATATCCCCCGTCTGGTAATATTGCCCGATCGGGATCACAATCAGGTAGAGGCTAATCTTGATGATATCGAACAATGTATCCAGGTAGCCGCCCATGGCATTGGCAACCCCGTATAGTCGCGCCATTTTGCCGTTGGTTCCATCCAGGATATCGCTGAGCAAGGCGAACAGGCCGCCGATGAAGATGCCCTTCGGCGTTCCCTGTAGGAAAAAGGGGATTGCGCCCAACCCGACGAGAAAACTGCCCACCGTCACCACTTCCGGCGGGAAGCGGGTAAAATTGGCAAGCAGCCACAACAGCCTGCCGGAGAGCCGCGACATGATGAGAAACCCCCACCAGGAATCGGGGCGTTTATAGCTGCGCCGGATATCGCTCATTGAGTAACGAAAAGCCATAGTCCCTTTATTATAAGGGCGGATGCGGCTTTGGAACTAAAGCACCTGATGGAGTTTTTGAGCCTGAAAGTACGGTTTAATGGAAGAGCTGTACAAGCGGTTAAAGCGGTCATGATCAAACTGTTGAAACGGATGCCCTGTTACCCGCGCCTTCGGGCCCAAGGCATCCTGATGATGAATAAGTTAGGGCTTTATGGGCATTATCTTTACGCCCGGGAGCAATTGCAGAGCCGAAGTCCTGAGGCGAAAGACTACAAAGCCCGTCTGATTGATTTTTACCAACCATTTGTCCAGCCAGGAAGCCTCTGCTTTGACATTGGGGCCAACACCGGCAACCGGGTGGAAACATTTCTGGCGCTTGGCGCCCATGTCGTCGCCGTAGAACCGCAGGCCATGTGCCAGGACATCCTCCGGCGAAAATACGTCAACGACAGCCGCGTGCAACTGGTTCCCAAGGTGCTGGGCGAAGCCGAAGGGGAAATTCAGCTCCGCAAATGCACTTATCATAAGCGGGCATCCGTCAGCCAGGCATACCAGGACTTCAACGAAGCCACGGATAACGGGGCCATCTGGTTTGATACCCAAACCGTGCCGATGACGACGCTGGATCAGTTGATTGCCGCTTATGGCCGTCCGGATTTCTGCAAGATTGATGTGGAAGGCTATGAGCTACCTGTGCTGAAGGGGCTTTCACAACCGCTTCCAGCCCTGTCATTTGAGTATCACAGCCAGACCGCCGACTTGCTTTCACCCGTGTTGCAGTGCTTGGCGTATTTAAACACCTTGGGAGACTACGAGTTTAATTATAGTGTCCGTGAATCCTTGAGCCTGTCGTTGGCGCATTGGGTGGATGGGCAAGAGATGCGCCGGATTTTGCTGGAGCGCTTGTTTGAGCATCCCAGGGATTGTGACGGCGATATATATGCCCGATTAAAAACAGCGCCCCAGCATTAGCCAAGGCACTGTCTTTAAAACGGATTGCTGGTAAGCTTAAGCGTTCAGCAAATGGCGGGCAATCACCATGCGCTGGATTTCGGATGTGCCTTCGCCAATCTCGCACAGTTTGGCATCGCGCAGGTAGCGCTCCACCGGGAAGTCCTTGGTGTAACCGTAACCGCCGTGGATCTGGACGGCTTTGTTCGCCGCACGGGAGGCGACTTCGGACGCAAAGAGCTTCGCCATGGCTGCTTCCTTGCCGAAGGGCAGGCCGTTATCCCGCAGACGCGCCGCATGATACACCATATGCCGGGCCGCCTCAATTTCCATGGCCATATCCGCCAGCATAAACTGGATGGCCTGAAACTCCGAGATGGCCTTGCCGAACTGCTTACGCTCCTTGGAATACTTGAGCGCCGCATCTAGGGACGCTTGCGCAATCCCGACGCCCAGCGCACCGATGCTAATACGGCCCGAATCCAGGGTTTTCATAAAATATTTAAAGCCCTGGCCCTCTTCGCCTACCCTATTTTCCAACGGGATTTCGGCGTCCTCAAACACCAGTGTGCCCCAATCGGAGCCGCGCATGCCCAGTTTCTCATCCTTGGAGCCCAGGGAAAACCCAGGCGTGTTGCGCTCAAACACAAAGGCGCTGATGCCCTTTGTTCCCATTTCCTTGTTGGTGAGGGCCGTTGCGATATACACCCCGGCATAGTTGGCGTTGGTGATGAAAATCTTGGAACCGTTCAGGATCCATTTGTCGCCCCGCTTCTCCGCGCGGGTTTCGGTTCCTGCCGCGTCACTGCCCGCGTTGGGTTCGGTCAGGCCGTATGCACCCAACTCCTGGCCGGAAGCGACCTTGGTGAGATATTTCTGCTTCTGCTCTTCGTTCCCGAACATGTACAGGGGCAAGCACACCAGCGAAGTATGCGCCGCCAGGGACAAAGCCGTGGACGCACAGGCGCGGGCCATCTCTTCCACCGTAATGGCGTAGCTAAGGTAATCCAACCCGGCACCGCCATATTGCTCCGGGATTGGGATGCCCAGCAAACCCATTTCACCCATCTCGCGGAAGGTGTCAATCGGGAACTCCTGGGTTTTATCGATATGGCCCGCCTTGGGCGCTACCGTACTCTGGGCAAAGTCACGGACCGTGTCGCGGATCATCCGCTGCTCTTCCGTTAAGCCCCATTTGTCTTCAGAAACGTTCATTGTCATTGTCGCCGCCATAATATTACACTTGTTCTCCATTAACCTAATGCCACAATTGTCAATGGCTTAAACCCCTCCTACAAGGTTTGCCAATCAAATTGTAATGCGAACCGGCATTTTCCGCAAAATTTAGGGATACTGGCGGCAGGGTTTGAAGTGTGGGCGCGGGTGGCATACAATGGCTTTGATAACAGGCCAGACAGGAAATGAAAGCCCATGAATCCGCTCTCCAAAGCCCAACTGCTGGAACTCCTCGTTCAACAAGGGGTGGAAGCCTTTAACCAGTACCGCCGGGATACCGAGTTTGACTTTATCGACCTGAGCAACGTGGACTTTGAGGCCCTGGACCTGACCGGCATCAACCTGAGCCAGGCCAATCTCAACGGCAGCCGCCTGGACTTCTGCATTCTGGAGAATGCCACGCTGATTTTCACATCGTTTCTCAAGGCCTCGCTTCGGGAAACGGTGTTTATCTCCGCCAACGCCACCGAAGCGGACTTCAGCGAAGCCGATCTCTACCAGGCCAACTTCACCGGGGCAGACCTGACCGAATGCCGGTTTCGGGGAGCGGATGCCGCCCAGGCCCAGTTTATCGACGCGACCTTAAGCGGCGCGAACTTCCAGCATGCTTATCTTAACGATGCCAACTTCTCCGGGGCCACCCTCTCCGGCGCGGACTTCCAGAATGCCGAGATGGAGTGGGCCATCCTCACCGGGGTCAAGTACAGCGAAGCCACCAAGTGGGGGAATCAGTTGCCGCCCGGCTTAAAACAACCGCTGTAACCGTAAGGCTATCCTGGTTTCAAAAAAAGAGACGAACGAACCCATTTGTGGGTCGGCGCAAAAAGTGAGAAAACAAAGCCATTAGCCTTGTATTCATCCTTGTTGTTGTCAATCTGGAAGAAATCACTGTTTGACGGAAGATTAGATTGTCCGGTTGCTCAAGCGATATGACAGCAAGGAGGCAACGGTAGAAGCCCGCATTGAGGCTATTGTATAAATCTCAGGCTGGCTCAAGCTCTATCTTAATGGCGAATAGACGGTTTGCGAGAGTATGGGTACAAAAAGCCCAAAGATTTTGCAATCTCGAGAGTAGGTTTGCTCTCAACTAGCGCAATGGCGCGAATGGACGGGGAACCATGTAGGCCATTTGCTGCTTGGCGGCGCTAAACATAATGCGCCCTAAAAACCAGGGGTTGCCGATAACATAGCGGGCAAACAGCCGCTTGGGCTCGGTGTATAAACGGTAAGCCCATTCCAGTCCTTTTTCGCCCATCCAGGCCGGGCAGCGGGACACGCGGCCGGAAATAAAATCCATGGTGGCGCCGATGGCGTACAAAACGGGAATATTCAGGCGATGGGCATTTTCGTCAATCCAGCTTTCCTGTAACGGGGTGCCAAAACCCACGATGAGGACATCCGGCTTCAGCTCGTTGATGCGATCAATTACGGACTGCTCCAGATCCTTGTCCTTGATGATGTAGCCATGGTGATGCCCGATAACGCTGTGGTTAGGGACTTTTTCATCAATCACTTTCATGGCTTCGTCGGAAACACCGGGTTCGCCACCGAGTAGAAAGACGGTGTGGCCGGAGTTTGCCAGGTCTTCCAGCATGTCCATAATCCAATCCGCAGCGGTTAAGCGAGTGGGCAATGGCTGGCCCAGCATTTTGGAGGCGGTCACGATGCCAGCGCCATCGCAGTAAACCACATCGCCTTTTTTCAGGATAGATTTCAGGCGGGAATTGACGCGGGCGGTATTGGCGACATGCACATTAAGATAATAAACCAGGGATTGGCCGGGCTTGCGGATTTCGTGCTTCAAACGCTCGAAAAGGCTTTCGGGGCTGTTAAAGCCCATCACCGGGATGCCTTCAATTTTGACGGCTTTTGGAAAAATCTGTGTTGCGTTCGACATCTGTGCGATACCTCTGACCATTAACCCTTCGAAAGAGATGAAAGTGTTGACCTGATTGTTTTAATAAAAAATTAAGAACAGCCGAAATTGCCTGATTTTTGCAATAAATTTACAAATAACCGCGCTGATCACGACACTCTCTATACATTGTAAGAAGTAAGACAAACATGTCCGGGGATCAACTGTATCCATGGAGAATTGTCTTATTGTTCTGATCTGAATTTTTAACGTGCTTAAGTGGCTTAAAACATGAAGGGGCAAATGCGGCTTCCGAGGGAGAAACGACATTGTTATCCGAGTTTTGCAGTAAGAATCCAGGCAGTGGAGCGTATTGTTAGGATTAATGCCAGGCGCAGCAAAAAATAGATTATCGTACTGGATAAGTGGTGATAGGTCTATTGGTTGTTTAAGTTATTTTAAAAATCGCTTATATTCGTTAAAGTCTCTGTAGATTCAATCGATATGACAAATATATAAAATTTAATCCAAAGCTTTTTGGAAGTGAGAGGTTCAGATGAGAAACAAGGGTTACATTGCGCTTGCGTTATTTGGGCTGCTGTTATTCCCGGTTCAAACCCCGGCGAAGATCAATAATGGGATGTCCTCCCGTGAGTTTATCGAGGCAAACGCTCCAATTAAGCCGAGTAATGGCCTGATCCGGTATAATACGGGCAACTCGGCCGCCAGCGATATTTATAATCAGGACTATGATGATTCCTGGCGCTCTATGCGCACTTACCAGCTGATGCAGGTAATGCACGAACCGATTCGCATCCACATCGAAACCCATGCCACCGATACGAAGCTTTACAAGGGGCGCTACGTCAATTACGTCAAAGAGAGCATGGATGCCTGGGCCGATGCATTGGAGGGTCGTTTAAAATACACCGTTGTGGATGATCCCCGTGAGGCGCATATTCGCTTTCGATGGGTTGCCGGGTTCGCCGACCCGGAAATGGCGGGAGAAACCGTTTACACCATCGAGAAAGCCGATATTGAGATGAAGACGCCCGGCATTGAAGATCGTTTTCTCAAAGCCAATATTATGCACGAAATCGGGCACGCGCTGGGAATTTCCGAACACAGCCACAACGATAGCGATATTATGAAGAGTGGTCGTGGCTGGGCGTCCGTTGCGGAATATAAAAACTATGTCCCCAAGTTGTCCGAGCGGGACAAGCAGGCGATTCGCCATCTCTATAGTGTGGGCTGGAAACAGGGTGAAGACCTGTACCGTGCCGTGGCTAGCAAGCCTGCCGCCCCGGCGCGTGTGGCGAGCGCCCAACCGGCTGTACGCCAGGTACAGCAGCAACCCGGCAAACTCCAGATTGCCATCCGTCCGTCTTATAACCCGATAGTTCGGATGCAGAACCAGTAACAGCATTGTTGTGTGGACAAACGAAAACAGCGAACCCAACGGGTTCGCTGTCCTTTTATTTAGGGATTAGCTGGCCGAGGCAGTCCCTCGAACCAGCAGCACACTTTATAAATGGAATGGCGCTAGTTGTCGGACTGGGTGTTATCGACCCGGCCGTGGAGCGTAATGGTGCCCTCCACCTTGCCGATGGTCACCGGCGTCTCGCTGGGATTGGTCACGGCCTGAACCAGCATCTTGTCGTCAATCTTGGCAGAGGGGAACTGCTTGGCGATCTTGCTGCGAATCGACCCGACGCTGGGCAGCCCCTTGCCGAACGGATCCTTAAGGATGCGGATTTTCAGATCCTGGTCGGTTTTCGTAATCAGGGTCCGGTCGTAGATGACCTCCACCGGGGTGCCATTATCCACTTTTTCAAATAGCTCCTCGGCATCGCGGATTTGCATGCGCACGCAACCGTGGGAACTGTATTGGCCAACCGAAGCCACTTCAGGCGTTCCGTGGATGCCGAACTCGTTGCCGTTGGCTTCGTGGAAACCGATCCAGCGGGTGCCGAGCGGGTTGCTCCATCCGGGGTTGATTCGGTGCTTGCCGGTGCCCTTAAAGGGATTCTCCCAGATGGGATCCACAACCTTGCGGATAACGTGGTAGCTACCAAGGGGCGTCGGATAAGCTGGGCGGCCAACCCCCACCGGGTATTCCCTGACGACCTGGTCGCCGTGGTACAGGGTGAGCATTCTGGATGCGACGTTAATCACAATCCGCTCGTGTCCTGTCGGATCGGCGAGAACGTGACTGATATTGCAAACGTTCATCACCAGGGAAAAGAGTATGCCAGTGGTTAGGGTTTTAAGTGGTTTTCTCATGGTTGACATGACTCCGGTTGACTGACCCAGCTATAGTGTATCGACTGATTCAGATCCTACCACAGGC